>CAVHZK010000078.1:0-530 GCA_963640215.1 bacterium
TCTGATCCTCTCATCCGGGAATATGGGTGTAAGCTTCTCGAAGTTTGGTCTGTGCTCACAGTCTCTCGGCGGCTGACCGTTTACGCTGTTCACATAGAGCAATGCTGCGAATTTCTCAGCTGCGGTCTTGACTCTCTGATTGCCCCTTACTACGTCACCGGTCCTCAAAGAGAATCTCCTTATCTGGCTCGGTGCCACATATACATCATTATCTCCCGGCAGGAAGTTCTCGCTCCTGATGAAGCCGAAGCCCTCAGACATTACCTCTAAGATACCGCCGACCTCTATGCCCGAATCAAGCTGTGCCATCGCAGACTGCTTCTGAGTGCTCATAGCTCTGCCGCCCGACTCCTGCATATATCCTCTGTCGCTGCGGTAATCTCCGCCCCTGCCGTAATCACTTGAATTATAAGTCCCGGTCTGATTTCTGCCGGTGCTCACGGATATGCCTCTGCGGTAAGCTCCGTCTGAGCGATAATCCGTACGGTAATCGTCCTCTGCATCGCCGTAATCCGCTCTGCGATCCGCAT
>CAVHZK010000078.1:563-2341 GCA_963640215.1 bacterium
AATCATCGTGACTGTCATACTCATCCTCTCTGGCATAAGCATGTCCGTCACCGCGTCCGTCTGCATCATCATAGCCATAGCCGTCATCATTTACATAATGCCTGTCCTGCGGGTCATAATCATCGTGACGGCCGTCGTAGGTATATCCGTCATGTATATCCTGCTCCATCCTTGCTGCACCTGCGTTGCCCACAGCTCTCGACACTCCGGAGGTCCTCAGCGGTCTGCCGTTTCTTGCAGTGTCACTATACACATGCGCCTGCGTCTCATGCGCTGCCCGCTCATCATACTGTGTGCCTGATACATTGCCCGATACGCGAGCGCCCTGCTGTGTATCAGCTGCAGTCTGTGTGCGCTGCGCTGCTGTACGCTGTGTAGCTGCAGTGCGCACTCCGACAGCCCCTGACGAAGTCTTCCTTGCAGCTGTTGATGTCACTCCGGCAGTGCCCCTTGTGCTCACCGTCCTCGATGCGCCACGTGCTCCCGTATTATCGCGAGCGCCTGCTGCCTGTGGCGCAGCTAAGCTCTCTGCCGCATTTTTCTTCTCTGCCGCCTCGCACAGCTTGTCTATAAGCTCGGACTTCTTAAGCCCGGACGCCTTGACTCCCTGTGTCCTTGCTAACTCTCTTAAAGTGGTTACCGGCAGTGTCTCTAATTTTTCTCTCATACTTCTTCCTTACTGTTGAACTTTACTTGGGAACCTTAGCTGTGCGCTCGATATGCCCTCTGTGTCGTTATGTAAATATCTATCATCTATACTGCCGAATGAACATCGGCAAGATCGGATCTAATTGAATCTGATTGAATATAAATGTCTCTAATCGAATCTAAATGGCTCTATCCAGAATAATCTCAAAAAGCTGTGTACGATAGCTGTCTGTCTCACGCTCCTAATATGAGCGCTGAGTGCGGTAAAACTGTTACCGCTCTCTTATCTTCCTTACAGCCTTCTTGGTAACATTTATTATACCAAGTTCCTTGATAAAGCGCACCCCTTTTTTTTTTTTTTTTCCCATAAAATTCTCAATGCGCTGAATCCGTTTCTGCCTGGTATGCCGTGCTCTTCGAGATACCTCATACGGTTCTCAAGCTCAACTAACCTGTTATTGCACAGAGCAATAGGGAAGGGAAGCTCAAGGAACCTGGCGTAGCAGGCTCTGAACTCATCTATCATATCCCTGCACTCGTCCCTCTGCGAGAAGAAGAACAAATGTATCATCGGTACGGATAGCTCTGCTACTATGTGCTTGTTGTATTTAAGGCAATAGGCGTGCAGGAGATGCTCGTCGTCTGCGCTCTCCGGATCCGCCTGCGGTATCTCATCCGTCCACAGCTTCTTCTCAAACAATACGCAATTTATCGAATATCTCTCCTTGTTGTTGACCTCCGCGCGCTCTAAGTCCTCGGACAGTCTGACATAGCTCTCCGGTTTAAGCGAGGTCTGCTCATGGAGCCATCTTGCGATATAGGGATACCTCCATATTGTGCCGTTAGCTCCGGTGGATATGACTTCCTTGGGCAATATCCTGTGCGGCGCATACGAGTCATTTGCAGCATCATGTCCTGCATAATGGCGTCTTGCGATCTTGGAGAAATATTCCTCCCTTAGCTCATCTGCATGGTCTATTATCTGCTTAAAGCCAAAGCCGTTGTTGTTGACCAGACTCGTAACATATGCAAGGCTCTCACCATAGCTCTCCTTGCTCTCTATATAGCAGGATATGAGCTTATCTGCCCAATCCGGCGTCAGCACCATCACATCATCGTCCAATTTGATG
>CAVHZK010000079.1:0-3450 GCA_963640215.1 bacterium
GTGCATGATTACCATATGACATTGGCACTCGCCATGGGCGCTGATTTCCTTATGCTCGGCAGATACTTTGCAAGATTTGATGAGTCCCCGACCAATAAGCTCATGGTAAATGGTCAGTATGTCAAGGAGTACTGGGGCGAGGGCTCTAACAGAGCGCGCAACTGGCAGAGATATGACCTCGGCGGCAAGAACTCTCTTGCTTTCGAGGAGGGTGTGGACTCTTACGTAACCTATGCGGGTTCATTGCATGACAATGTGGAGAAATCGCTCTATAAGGTTAAATCAACCATGTGCAACTGTGGAGTCGTAAACTTACCCGAGCTGCAGAAAAATGCCAAGCTCACAGTGGTATCGGCAACCAGCATAGTTGAGGGCGGTTACCACGATGTTACCCTGCACGCAACAACAGGCATAAACATGGGCAATAACTAATAGCAATGGTTAACAGAGACAAGGTTCGTCTCATGACGATGATAGCCATGTACAAGCATCGCCATGAGGAGATATTCAAGATAAATAAATATTTTGATTACGATTACATAATCTGGCATCTCATGCTCTCGGCGCTACGCTATACCGTGGGGGTGGTGCTTATATTTATCATGATTGTTCTATTAGATGCGGAAGATATCTTCTATGATGTCAATTTGTCGGGTATAAGCGGAACACTTAGGAGATATGTGTTTATCTATCTTGCCGGACTTGCACTGTATCTGGCACTGTCTGCCTTTGTATACAGCAGGAGATACAAGAAGGCCCAGCAGGGCATACTATATTACAATTCCATGCTCAAGCGTTTAGCCAAGAGGTTTGGATATAAGGAGACATATTGAACGCTTTGCTTGTTTTGAGAGACACATTGAGAGCGGTATATGCAAGATACGGAGCTTTCTTGAGACCTGTGCTCAAGCTCCTGCTTGCATTTATTATGCTGGTCGCAATCGAGAAGGGCATAGGCTATTATGACCTATTGTCTAAGCCTGTGGTCATACTCGCAGCTGCGCTTATATGCACTCTTTTTCCCTGGGGATTTATATCGGCAGTTGCCGGAGTTTTCGTCATTATCAATATGTTAGAGGTATCGCCGATGATGGCGGCGGCCACAGCGGCCTTCGGCATAGTTGTCTTTGTGCTGTATTACGGCTTTAAACCGGGGACGGGCATCATCATCGCCTTGGTGCCGCTCTTATTTTATTTTAAGCTTCCCTTCGTGGTGCCGCTTATACTTGGTCTTACCACAGGCATATATGCGGCTGTTCCCGCAGCCATAGGAGTAGTTGCATGGCAGCTTATACATTATTTTGCTGAAAATGCAGAAGCGATAAAGGAAGCGAGCAATGGGCTTGATTCATCCGAGATAGCAGAGCTTGTGACACAGATGCTCAACAACAAATATATGTTCATAACTATGCTTGCCTTCGTTGTATGTATAGCAGCAGTGAGCATAGTGAGTGAGTCAAGTCTCGACAACAGCAGGGTCTTGGCGGTGTCTGTCGGAACGGGTATATTGGCGGTGATTATGATACTTGGAGGCGTATTCGTCGGAGAGGAATCAATACTCACTGATATCATAGGACTCGTAGTGTCCTATGTGGTAGCCTTCATCTATGTGCTGGTATTCTTCAGTGCAGATTATGCGCGCATAGAGAAGCTAAGCTACGAGGACGATGATTATTATTACTACGTCAAGGCAGTTCCCAAGATTAAGCCTTACAGGGAGCAGTGACGGTATTGTGAGCGCTGTTGAAAAGCGCGGGGGCGTGCAGCACGTAGCAATCCGGCATCAATCACAGGGAATAGGCCTTTTGACCTTAGTATTATATTTATTACCGGATTTACTATCAGCGGTCGCATATGCAGACCGCACAGATTACGATATAACAGAGGTTTGTTGAGGTGGAGCTGATTTTTGAAAGAGTAAAGAGCTGGATGTCTTTACTGCCGAGATTTTCTATCGGCAATATTTTGGAGATAGTCATCATAGCCCTTATAGTATACGGAGTGCTCAACTGGATCATGAAGACCAGAGCATTTACCTTGCTTAAGGGCATATTGGTCATATTGCTCTTTACCTTTGCTGCATTTATATTAAAGCTTAATACCATACTCTGGATCATAGAGAAATGCTCGACCATCGCTGTCATAGCATTGATAGTCATATTCCAGCCGGAGCTTAGGAAGGCCTTGGAGCAGCTCGGACAGACAGGTTATCTCTTCGGCAGCCTGATGGCAGGCACAGAGAATCGCGACAACATGATGACTAAGGAGTCTGCATCGAGACTCTCCAAGGCAGTGTTCCAGATGGCTAAGGTCAAGACCGGAGCGCTCATAGTTATAGAGCAAAATGAGGTGCTTACTGATTACATCAAGACCGGTATAGAGATAGACGGACTGATCAGCACGGGGCTTATAGTAAACACCTTCGAGAAAAATACTCCGCTGCACGACGGAGCCGTGATCATACGCGGCAACAGGATAGTGGCGGCAACCTGCTATTTGCCGCTTTCCGACAACAAGAACATCAGCAAGGATCTTGGAACAAGACACAGGGCGGCGCTCGGTATCTCTGAGGTCACTGACA
Source organism: bacterium (assembly GCA_963640215.1). GTDB lineage: Bacteria > Bacillota > Clostridia > Lachnospirales > Lachnospiraceae > Avilachnospira. The sequence goes on from CAVHZK010000079.1 coordinate 2,582, forward strand.
GCATAACAATAGTCGTTTCCGAGGAGACAGGCGGAGTGAGCTGGGTATACCGCGGCAAGCTTATCAAGGTAAATGATGAGCAGGCTCTCGATGCTATGCTCGTGAGCCGCATCAACAGGGCAGAGGTCAGATTTTTCAGGAAGCTGAGCAGGAAGAATAAGGAAGAAAGCGGCGAAGAGGTATGACGGACAGGATTAAAAATATATTCAGGAAGAATAAGCTGTTGAAGCTTGCCTCGGTCATCATCGCGGTCGGAATATGGCTCATGGTGGTCAATGTCTCGGATCCCGAGATTAAATCAAGCGTCAGCACCAGCATAGATGTAGATTACGGCGAGTCGCTTACTAACCTTGACAAATATTATAGTCTTGACAATTACAATGCCAAGGTCAGCTTCAGTGTCAGGACCAATCAGCGCACGCGCGTATCCTCGTCGGATTTCAGAGTATATGTCGATATGCGTGATTATTCGATCACAGGGGCGCTGCCTGTATATGTAAGCGTAGACGACAGGATCAAGGACTTGGTCTCGGACGTAAGCGTCTCACCCGTGGTGGTACATGCGACCACTGAGGATATGCAGGAGAAGACCTTCGATATAGTGCCGAACATAGTAGGTACGCCATATGAGGGCTTTGCGGCAGGTGAGGTGAGCTACAGCCCAAGTCACATCACGATATACGGTCCGAACTCCGAGATAGGCAAGATTAGCCGCATAGGCTTCAATGTCAATATAGAGGAGGCATCCAGCAATGTATGGGGCACGGCGGATTTCATATATTATGATGCCAATGATAATGAGATAACGCCGGATTCACGGATAATTATCAAGAGCTCCGTAAGCTATAATGTGCCCATATATGAGAAGA
>CAVHZK010000080.1:0-7736 GCA_963640215.1 bacterium
GCTGCCGGTGTAATTGAGGGTGAAGCCAGAGGCGTCGCTGAAGCAACGGATAAATTTCTCCGGAGACAGCTTATTATGAACCCCAGCGTGACCGATGCGCAGATACTGTTCGATGAACTGAGTGAGGATTATATACGCCAATTCGCTGCGGATAATGGCATCTCGCTTAAATAATTCTTTTGTATTTTCTGAGGCAACCCCTTGGTACCAATGTGGGACATCTAAATGTTTTTAGGATTGCGGGAGCGCGCAGCGCGTAGCAATCCGATGGTATCATGTTAATAAACTAAGCTTATATATCAAGACAAGAGCAGCCATTCACAGCTGCTCTTGTCTTTGATGCCAACATGCATCTTGCGACTATCCGCTCTAAGACTGATTAGCTATTGTCTTCACACCACCACGCCATCAATCTCCGTGGCTCCGTCAAGCTCAATGACAGCGCAGCGTCTGCCGTCTCTCTCCTCAAAGCGTAACAGCTCAGTATGGTCTGAGGCAACCTTAATCTCTACATAGTCATTTTTCACGGTGAATTTCTTCTTGCCGCAGAGACTCTCTATATTGAGCTCAGTATCATCTCCTAAGAGCTCGTCGTATGAGCTGTCAAAGCGCTGCATCTGCTCGTCAGTCGCACCGCTTCTCTCTATAACGGAACGCACACGGGTCTTGGAGAGCATACTGTCAGTGTCCGGGTCGTTATGTATGAGCTCCGCCTCCTCTGCAAGAGTATCATGCACCGCCTTCATGTCCTCAGCGCCAAAGTCCTCGCCGTAGACCTCGCTCACCACCGTGCCGAAGGCGTTTTTCTTCTGCTCGGAGGTAACTGGAGTCTCGGAGCCGAACATTCCGTTGATGAAGTCTCCTTGCAGCGCAGCGGCATTTTTGGCATAGTATAGCGCCCCATGTATGTCCGTGCTGCGGTCATTGAAGGCAGGAAACATAAAGCCTGCCTCCGGCGCAGCGGCTATCCAGTCACGATCCACAGCCATGAACCAGCCCTCATCGTTGTCATAGCACAAGCCCGGCTTGGCAAGCTCCACGGGACATACGGCTGCTATCATATACTTAAATGACTCCTCCGAGGCATCAGACATAGTATCTCCGAGCGTGGACTTGCCGGGTACATCATAGGTGTCCGTCACCACCAATATCATGAAATTGCCCGTATGCTGATAGGTCTCTATCACGCGGTCATAGAACAGATCCATGAGCTCCTTGTTGCCAAGCTCACTGTCTCGCATACCTGTGAGGAGCTTGTAGGAGTCGCTGTTAAACTCGAACTGCATCGGTATCTCTATATTGAACAGGTTCTTTTCCAGCGAGCCCGACAGGCATTTCTTGAATATCTCCATGTATTTGTAGAGCTCAGCGTCTCCAAAGCTTAGGAAACTCCCTGTAAATGTCGCCACCTTCTCCTTCTCTCCGTTGACATAGCAGCCGCACAGCCTTGAGGCCGAGCAGCGCTCCTTGGTGTAGAGCTTCCTGATTTCCTTGATTTCCTTATTGTTCATGTAGATATACTCTAAAAATGTTGACGGATGCGAGAGCACGTATGCGCGTAGCAATCCGTACTTTATATAATATGTGGTACCTGCAAGTGGGCAGGTATGGTTCTTCGCTTCAAAAATTGTTGCCAAACGACTATGTGGACTGCGCGCGTTTGTAATTACGGTAGTCGAGGTACATCATCAGCCCGCCGAACAGCACTATAATCACCGCTATAAGTATCGCGCAGTTGCGGAAATATATCTCCGGCAGCACGCGTATTATCTCATCTGTCTCGGGATTGAAGAGCCAATTGGTCTTGCCCGGAAAGAACATCCCGTGAAATGCGACAAAGGCCTTGTCAAAATCAACAAAGACGACCAGTAACGCTGTGATCAGCGTGAGCACCACAGGTATCAGCCCACCCCAAAATAGCGGACCCTTCCCCATCGGACGCATTTCCCGTACTGCACCGACGGCCTTGGCTGCATACAGTCCTGCTGCCAGCATAACGCTGACTATGAGCACATGGGTATCTAACTGAAAGAGCAGACGACAATCATGGAAATGCTCCAAGCCGTCCATAGACCATCTGAGCACGCCTGTATCAAAGGGTCTCTCCCACAGACAATAATCCATCATCTGGTCGAAGGCCGCGCGTATCTCCTCAGCCGTCCAAGGTGTAAGCTCATCGAGGCGAAGCCAATGTATATGCAGATAGTAAAAGCCGCGCCACAATATCGGCACGGCTATCGCAAGCGATATGGTGAGCAATGCTATCACTGTCGTCCTCAGCAGGAAATAAAGCCTGTCCCACACGTTGTAACAGCTGCGCCCGGCAGCGCTTATGTGTGTTGATGCCTTCATCAGAACATTGCCTCTATGCCCGGAACCTCCTCGGACTCAACTGCACAGGTGATGGCCGTTGCTCCGTCGCCTATATGACAGCTTATACTCAGCGAGAGCGGGTCAAGAGTAATGTGATGTCCCGGGAAGCGTTCCTCTATCTTCTGCCTCCAGCTCTCGGCGCTCTCATCGTCGCAGGTATGCGCACCCTTGATGACTACCTTTCGTCCGGCATATTTGGTCTCTATATCCTTCTCGACTGCCTGCAGCATTTTCTCCTGCGCAGCCTTTTCGCCTCTCACCTTGGCATAGGCGTCTAATTTGTCGCCCTGTATCTGTAACACAGGCTTGAGATTAAGTATAGATGCGAGAGCCGCGCCCGCCGGAGTGACTCTGCCGCCTTTCTTGAGATATTCCAAGGTATCAACGGCTATATATATGCTCGCATCCAAGGCGTCCCTGTTTAATATGTCTTCTATCTCGGCTGCCGTCCTGCCTTGATGAGCAAGCTCCAATGCCTCGTATACTGACTGTTTCTGGGTCATGGATATACGATGATTGTCTATGACATGCACCCTGCCGTCATAGTCCTCAGCTATCATGCGAGCTGTGGACATGGAGCTGCTGAGTCCGCTCGACATGGGTATATATATGAGCTCCTCGTAGCTCTCTAACATCTCATCCCAGAGCTCAGTAAGTGAGCCCGGTGAGGGCTGCGAAGTCTTGATGTCTGCACCGTTGCGCATCCTCTCAAAGAAGTCAGTCCTCTCAATGGTAAAGCCCTCGAGATACTCGCTGCCGTCTATGAAGAAAGGCATGGGTATGATGCCTGCTCCTATCGCCTTGCCTTCAGCTGCACTGATGCCGCTGTTGGTATCTGTTGCTATTCCGATTTTTCCGGTAGTGGACATATCATTTCCCTTAAATATATTGTGTGATACCAAGGTCAAAAGCAGGAGCACTAAGTGCACAGCAATCCGTTATCAATTGGGGACCAATAAGCTTTTGCCCCTCAATCATTGGTATATACAGTCATAGAAAATTGTACCTATTCTTGAAGCTTTTTACAATAAGTTTTTGCAGGCATGGACGTTTATTCTGCTTTGGGGGTATAATGTGCAAATGTAAATGCTTTGTGGATTGCGTGAGCGTGGAATGCGCAGCAATCTAAAACAGTATTATATAGATATGGATGAAGATACGCATATTGCGAGAGTGCGTGGCACGAAACAATATGGTATCAGGACAATAATAAGACTACGGAGTATCTATGCGCATAGCAGATAAATGGACAGAATATAAGGTATTGGATGTGTCGGACGGCGAGAAGCTGGAGAATTGGGCGGGCTATACGCTCATCCGTCCCGACCCGCAGGTAATATGGAGCACGACGAAGAAGCTGCGTGCTTGGCGCAGTCCGGACGCACACTATATACGCTCCGATAAAGGCGGCGGCGAGTGGCACTTCTATAGTCTCCCAGAGACCTGGGAGCTGCACTATTGCCTCGGAGCAGACGTAGACGCAGGAACAAACAACAGTATTATCCGCTTTCACCTCAAGCCCTTTGCCTTTAAGCATACGGGAGTATTTCCTGAGCAGGCAGCCAATTGGGACTTAAGCTATTCCCTCATACGCAGGCGCTTGTCCGAACAGCCTGAGAGAAAGGTGCGCGTCCTCAATCTCTTTGCCTATACCGGCGGGGCGACGCTTGCCGCAGCCGCCGCAGGGGCCGAGGTCACGCATGTAGATGCCTCCAAGGGCATGGTCACTTGGGCCAAGGAAAATGCGACATCCTCGGGTCTATCTGACGCACCTATCAGGTGGCTGGTGGACGACTGCCGGAAATATGTCGAGCGCGAATTGCGCCGTGGCAACAGATATGATGCTATCATCATGGACCCGCCCTCTTATGGCAGAGGTCCTAAGGGAGAGCTGTGGAAGATAGAGGAGAGTATATATCCCTTTATCACACTATGCGCCGAGCTGCTGTCTGACTCGCCGCTCTTCTTCCTTATCAGCAGCTATACTACGGGATTGCAGGCAGGCGTGCTCACTGCCATGCTCAAGCTTGCTGTCGCATCACGCTATGGCGGAAGCTGTGAGGCGGATGAGCTTGGTCTCAAGGTTGAGGGCTCAGATCTCGTGCTGCCGGCAGGTGCGTCCGGTATATGGACAGCCGAGCCGCTGTGAACCCACGCACTTGGCGCTGAGTCTTATCGCGGCAAGCGCACATGCCTGCAATACAATACATAAAAACCACCGGATTGCTCCGTGCTACGCACTCTCGCAATCCGGTATTAAACATAAAAGTATGAGTATCGCTTAAGCAGGTGTCTTTCTTTAATAACGAATTCACTCTACATCACGCTTCGCTTGGTACATAACAAGCTCCGCTATCACCCTGCGCGCGTATCAACACTTCACCCGCGTCCGCCCGTAAGCACACCGTAGACACGCGGCAGGTATCTCTGCATGAGACTGCCTATCGCCACGCTTAAGGCTATGCACATAAGCGGCATAGTGACATAGACTGCCGTGCCGAGCATATCATTATCAAAGAGCGTCACACCGCCTATCGTCACCGACAGCAGCCCGACTGCCCACTGTATCAGCCTTATCTCGAGGTAATGCACGGCATAGATAAAGAAATTATATCTCATATACTGCGGAAGCTCTGCGTCACTTAATTTACGGCGCAGTGCACCGCAGCAGCAGGCAAATATCGCCAAGAGTCCGCTTAATCTCCCCAATATAACAGCAGCCATATATCCGTACGCATAGAGTCCCCCCTTGGCCTCTGTACATATCACAAATATAAGGAAGCAGGCAGCTCCGGCTCTGCCGATATATTCCGTTCTATGCGCGTAGCGCGACAGATGCAGCGCAGCCGCAGCACCGCAGGTATAGTAGAATACGGCGTCCTCATTGGCATAATGAAGGGGCATTCTATCATAGAACACAGCCGCCGCAAATAATACAGCAAGTATCGCCGCTGCCACATAACGATTCCTAAGCAGCACATAGATAAGCGGCGTGATAAGCGTGATCAATATAAGCTCGTGCAGATACCAGAACACAGGATTCCAGCTGTAATCAAGCACTGCTGATATCAATGCTAAGATGCCAAGCTCAGCGCGCCCAAGCGCAAGATATATAAGATAATATATGATATTCCATACCACATACGGTATGAGCAGACTGTATACGCGGCTTGATAGCTTGCGCCTGAAGGTATCGACATTGCACTCAAGTCCCACGCCGGTATCTATATTGGTAAAGAAGAGATATCCGCTCATGCAGAAGAAGCCCGGCACAGCCAACTGCCCAAGCCCCTCTCCAAGCAGGCGCTCCGCGCTCAATAATAAGGAGCCGTCCCGTGCGGGTACAAGACCCGCAGCGAAGCCCGGCTCCACGGCATGAACCCAGATAACGGCTATAGTCAATACAAAGCCGTATACCGTTATTCTCTTGTCAGATGAGCTTGTCCTGCTGTTGTTCATTGATAGCTATGCGTTCCCTGTATCTCTTGAGCAGTCTGTTGATACGCTCAACCGGATTAAGCAGGTCGCTTATCGAATAATCGTGATTGAGCGAGTCTATAATGAGCGCGAGGAATTTGCCCATCCTAACATCGGCGTGCCAAGGCTTCTTCAATAGCGCATCCGGCTGGTATACGAGGTTGGTCGTAAATACCTTGTCGATGATGCCTGCCTTATACGCCTCGTCAAAGCGCTCTATGCCCTTGGTAAATAGTCCGAATGCAACGCATACAAATACTCTCTTGGCCTTGCGTGCCTTGAGGCTCTCAGCCACATCCAATACGCTGAAGCCAGACGATATCATATCGTCTACTATGATGACGTCCTTGCCCTCGACATCCGGCCCCAGGAACTCGTTGGCAACTATGGGATTGGCTCCGTCTATCTGCACGGAATAATCCTTCCTTGCGTAGAACATGCCCATATCCACACCGAGCACACTTGCAAAATATATAGCCCTGTGCATACCCGGCTCGTCCGGACTCACCACTGCCATATGCTCATTATCAAAATGCAGATCCTTGTACTCGCGGCACAGAGCCTTGATATACTGATAGGTCGGAGTGAAATTGTCGAAGCCGTGCAGCGGTATGGCATTCTGCACTCGCGGATCATTGGCATCGAAGGTCACTATGTTGTTGACGCCCATGTTAATGAGCTCTTTCAGCATCTGCGCGCAGTCGAGCGACTCCCTGCCATCTCTGTTGTGCACCCTGCCCTCATAGAGGTAGGGCATGATGACAGTCATACGCTTGGCTCTGCCGGCTGCCGCCGCTATAAGACGCTTCAGGTCCTGGTAATGGTCGTCCGGGGAGTAGTGATTTGTCTCATCGCCCACCTTGTAGGGGATGGAATAATTGGTGACATCCGTGAAGAAATACAGGTCATGGCCTCTCACGGTATTCATGATAATGCCCTTGCCCTCACCGGAGCCGAACCTCGGACAGTCTGCTTCCACTATAAATGAATCCTTGTCATAGCCCTGGAAAAGTATGCTGTTCTGCTCCTTGACCCCTCTCTCGTGTCTCCATTCCACGAGGAAGCTGTCGACGGTCTTGGCCATGGCATCCATGCCCTTTAATGCAACCAGTCCTATGGGTCCGTATGGCACTATCTCCTCTTCGATGTCGCTCTTGTCTGTAAATTGTCCTGACAGCCCGCTCATCTTATCTCTCCCCCTGCTTTCTTCATCCTCAGATCCGTTCCGTAGAACGGAAGCAGCTTATATCCGCCTATAAATCTCGATGCTATGCGCGCACCATATACCGCGCTCAATTGATTTAGTGACAGATTCGTAGATATTATAGTTGATTTGCCTCTGGTAAGTCTACCCTCTATCACCTCATACAGCCTCGACCTTGAATAATCATTGGAAAACTCCGTGCCGAGATCATCAATGATGAGCAGCTCACAGGAGCCTGCCCGCTCTGCCCGCTCAGCAGCCGTAGTGTCCTCGTCTAAAGTGCCTCGCCTAAAGTCTCTCCTTGAAAATGCGTCTATCAGGTCTCCCGCTCTCTCGTATATAACCGTATGCTGCCTGTCTATGAGCGTCTTGGCTATGCAGTTACTTAGGAAGGTCTTGCCTGTGCCGGGCGAGCCCATCATCAGCAGACTCATGCAGCCATCCTTCCCGAAGCTCTCGACAAATTCTCTGACCACAGGCATGATGCTGTTCATCATATATTGGTACTGTGTCGTGCGCTTAGGGAGTAGCTCCTTGATATCTTCCTCGTCGTCAAATATGTTCCTGTCAAAGCTTGCAAAATTCTCCCTTGCAAGCAGCGCAGGCAGCCCTGAGTCGCGATTTAATAATTCCGTCTCGAGACGTTTCAGACAGCCGCATTTGGCGTTACCTATATATCCTG
>CAVHZK010000081.1:0-5865 GCA_963640215.1 bacterium
GGCAGAATATATGACTACAGAGGTTACTTTAAGGAAGTTATATAAGGATGGACAGAAAGAGGGTCGCAAAGAGGGTCGCAAAGAGGGCGAAGCAAGAGCAACAGATAAATTTCTTCGTAGGCAGCTTATTATGAACCCCAGCATGACAGATGCACGGGCTTTATTTGATGAACTGTCCGAGGACTATATACGTCAATTCGCTGCGGACAATGGTATTACGCTTAAATAATTTTGTAATTTCGTGGGTGATTTGGTGTTATACTGTTATACTATTGAATAACGCAAAATCACAACAGTAAGAGGAACAGACAGCTATGAGGAAGGACGACTGCATTTTCTGCAAGATAGCAAACGGTGAGATACCGTCGGATACAGTATATGAGGATGAGTACTTCAGAGCCATATTGGACTTAAGCCCGGCAGTAAAGGGGCATACGCTTATCATCCCCAAGGAACATTTTGACAATCTGCTCACGGCAGACGATGAGCTTATAGGACAGACGTTTAAGCTTGCCAAGCGCATAGGCAATGCCGTACAGTCGGCGCTTAACTGTGACGGCATCAATATAGTACAGAATAACGGCGAGGCAGCAGGACAGACAGTTCATCACCTGCATGTCCATGTCATACCGAGATATAATGACGGCAAGAAGATGGTTACATGGGAGCAGCACGAGTCCGGCCCCAAGGAGCAGGCAGAGATAGCATCCAAGATCCATACAAAAATGTAGTCGCATTTAGTGACTGCATCCGGTCGGCAGCAGGAAGAAAGGGACACCATGGCGGATATCAATACACCCAAGGAATATTTAGAGGAGGCTCTGCAGCTTATAGACTCACTCAATGCAGATGAGGCTGAGCTTAGGTCTGGCACCGACAAGGCAGAGGCTCTTAATAAGGAATTTGCCACGCTTAAGAGAAATATTGAGAAGGAAAAGGAGCGCACAGTCAGCTCGCGCAGAGATGATGTCGAGCGTAGCTTCGATAAGCAGATAAAGGCGAAGGACGCCGAGATCTCTGACACAGAGAAGGAGCGCAGCAAGGCACGCGAGGAGGGCGTAAGCGACCGTGTTACAGCGCAGACGGCAGGACTTAAGGGCGAGATAGCTAATCTCAAAGCCAGTCTAAGCCATTATTGCGAGTTAAATAAACTGCCATGGATATGCAAGACGAGATTGTTCTATGGCTTGTATTATCCGTCCGGTTTGGGCGACTGGCTGAGACTTATCATCCTCACGGCACTGCTTGCAGCAGCTCTGATAGCAGCATTTCTATACAGAGACACCACGATCTTTATAGTGGTGCTGGTCGTAGTTATGGCAATAGTGGTGCTCTTCGTTGCGACAGGCAGTCGTATCAAGAGCAAATACGCCGAGCAGCTTAGTCACTGCCGCGAGATTATCGCCAATATACGTAAGGACGAGCAGTCCGTAAGAAATGTTACGCGCAATATCGTCAATGATGAGAGCGATGCAGCCTATGACTTAGGTAGATTTGATACCGCTATATCCACAAAGAAGCAGGAGTTAGAGCAGCTGATGAATGACAAATTCTCGGCGCTTACACGCTTTGATGCAGAGACCAAGGGACAGCTTATATCCGAGATAGACTCAAACTACTCAGACAGGCTGAAAGCTGCTGAGGACGCACATAATGAGGCAGTGCAGCAGATTGAGGCGATGAAGCAAAAGGTCTCAGACGCCAAGAACCGTCTCAACAGCGAATTTGTACAATACATAGGCAGTAAGAATATGACACATGAAGCGGTGAGCCGTATGATAGAGCTTATCGCAGGCGGAGAGGCAATTTCGGTAAGCGATGCGGCAGCTAAGCTTCAGGAGAAGGGTTCCGCGGCGCAATAAATACAGAGAGGCATAATTATTTATGGAGAAATTGGTCACAGTCAGTGAATTGTTCAGAGACAGCGCAAGCTATATAGAAAGGGAAGTAGCGGTCGGAGGCTGGATACGCTCGGTAAGAGACTCCAAGAGTTTCGGCTTTATCGTGCTAAATGATGGCAGCTGCTTTAACACCTTGCAGGTGGTATACCACGATACCATGGATAATTTCGCAGAGATATCCAAGCTTAATGTGGGCTCAGCCATCATAGTTAGAGGTAAGCTTGTTGCTACGCCTGAGGCAAAGCAGCCCTTTGAGATACAGGCAGAGACTATAGATATTGAGGGCACATCCACGCCGGAGTATCCGCTTCAGAAGAAGAGACATACTCTGGAGTTTCTGCGCACCATGCCGCACCTGAGGCAGAGGACGAATACATTTATGGCAGTATTCAGGGTGCGCTCGCTGCTGGCATATGCGATACATAAGTTCTACAATGAGCGAGGCTTCGTATATGTTCACACTCCGCTTATCACTTCATCCGACTGCGAGGGAGCCGGCGAGATGTTCCAGGTGACGACGCTTGACCTTGAGCGTATAGCAGAGGGCGAGAAGGCTAAGCCAGACTACAGCAAGGATTTCTTCGGCAAGCAGACCTTCCTCACGGTATCCGGACAGCTCAATGTTGAGACTTATATGCCTGCCTTCCGCAATGTATATACCTTTGGTCCGACCTTCCGCGCTGAGAATTCCAATACCCCGCGTCATGCGGCAGAGTTCTGGATGATAGAGCCGGAGATGGCATTTGCAGATCTTGATGATATTATCGAGGTCGAGGAGGCTATGCTGAAATATATCATCCGCTACGTCTTGGAAAATGCACCGGACGAGATGGCATTTTTCGACAGCTTCGTGGAGAAGGGCCTCTTGGACAGACTGCATAACATAGTTGAGAGCGACTTCGGCAGGATTACCTACACTGAGGCAGTCGAGACGCTTACCAAGTACAACGACAGATTTGAAAATAAAGTAGAGTGGGGAATAGACCTGCAGACGGAGCACGAGAGGTTCCTGACGGAGCAGATATACAAGAAGCCCGTATTTGTGACGGATTATCCCAAGGATATCAAGGCCTTCTACATGAAGCAGAACCCGGACGGCAAGACTGTGGCTGCAGTTGATTGCCTTGTTCCCGGAGTCGGCGAGATCATGGGAGGCTCGCAGCGTGAGGAGGATTACGACAAGCTGCTCACCCGTATGAATGAGCTCGGACTTGATCCCAAGGCGTACGAGTTCTATCTTGATCTGAGGAAATATGGCACGGTAAGGCATGGTGGTTTCGGACTCGGTTTTGAGAGAGCAGTCATGTATATCACGGGTATGCAGAATATCCGCGATGCCATCCCGTTCCCGCGTACCGCAGGTACCTGTGAGCTGTAAGCAGCAGATATAAATAATAAAAGTACGGATTGCTACGCGTCCTTGCATGTAAATACGCAGTCCGCATAGCCATTTGGCGAGACTTATTTAGCACATGAGATTTATACATTTTTATGACATTAGGATAGGCAACAGTGCCGAGAGCGGCACGCCGTGGGAGGAAGCAAGATCGCTTGAGCTTGAGAGCGGTCTTGAGCGCGTTATGAAGCTTGCGTCTGAGTGCACAGCCGGTCTTGTGCTCGTATCCGGGGGACTCTATGCGCATGTGCCGACGGATGCCGAGATGGACAAGGCTAATCGCATATTTGCACTCTACCCTGACATAGAGGTAGTTATCACGGCCGGTTTAAGCGACCCCGTACCGAGGAGTGCGCCTGCAAGGAGCTTTGTCTGGACGAACAATGTGCATTTTGTAACTGACAGTACAGAGTGCATAGAGCTCTCCAACATACATACCAAGATATATGCGGGTTCCGTGACCGAGAGCGGCTGCACGCTACCCGAGGAGCTGGTGAAGACAGCAAGGGAGTCGGATTGGCAGACTCAGCCTATAAGGATAGCACTGCTCTACAGCGATAATGATGATGCAGCCAAGGCTGCATTTAAGGATGCCGGACTGTCCTATGTTGCACTCGGCAGTAATACACCGGGATGCAGGAAGCTATCCAACAATATCGCCTGCCCGGGCAGCTTTGAGCCGGGTGAGATGGGAGATAACGGCAGTCACGGCGTGTATATAGGCGATATCTCGGAACAGACAGGCATATTGGAGAGCCTCGAGTTTAAGCCTATGGCGTCGGCATCCTATGTGCCGCTCCTCATTAGGACCAATGTCAAGACCACAGCCGAGGAGTTGGAGACTCTCGTCAAGCAGGAGATAAATAAGCGAGGCAGGAACAATATCTACAGACTCAAGCTTACCGGACAGAGGAACCCAGAGGAGTGCTTCGACCTAGAGCGTCTCAAGGCAGAATGCCGCATAAGTGAGCTTATAGACGAGACGGAACCGGAATACGATTACAGGAGTCTGTTCGCAGAGCATTCGCAGGATATGATAGGCTTCTATATATCCAAGATAGTAAATGACAAGCATGAGATGACCTCGGTAGAGCAGCGCGCCGTGTACTACGGACTAAGCGCCCTGCTTAACACCACGGAAGAATAAACGGAGGCAGCCTTGAAGATTACCAAGATACATATAGACGGCTTCGGCAAGCTGCATGACTTCGACATAGAGCCGGGAGACGGCATCACGATATTCGGCGGCAGAAATGAGGCAGGTAAGTCTACCCTGCACTTATTCATCAGATCTATACTCTACGGAGCCTCCACCAAGCGTCGCTTGGGCACAAAATCCATATATGAGCGTATGCGCCCGTGGCAGAGGCCGGAGGTCTATCGCGGCAGGATAGAGGTAGAGTTTGAGCAGCAGCGCTACATGATAGAGCGTGACTTCAATAAATCTCCGGATGACCTCACTGTGATGGAATTGGGAGAGGGTACGAGCAGAGCGGTAGCTGATCCTGCGGAGTTTATGAAGCAGGCGCTGTGCGGACTCACGGAGACTGCCTATGTCAATACTGTGAGTGCCGGACAGTTGGGCACGGCTACGCAGAAGGACATGGCAAATGAGCTGCGCAAGTACGCTGCCAATGTCGGCAGCACCATGAACCCCAAGCTGAATGCAGACAAGGCACTTAAGTACCTTGAGCGAGAGAAAGCAGCGCTGGAGGCTAAGTTAGACACAGATGCGCCCAAGGAATATAATCAGGTGCTTACGGAGCTTAAGCGCATAGATGAGGCTCTTAAATCACCTGAAAATGAGAACAGGATAAGTCTCGTCAGTGCTGAGGCAGACAGATTGAGCCGCAGCAGCGGAGAGCTGTCTGAGCGCATGGACGCCGCCAAGACCGAGATAACAGGCTGCGGAGAGACTCTGAAGCAGAAGGGATTTGCCGACGAAGCAGAGATAAAGGGCATAGGCAGGAGCATACACGAGGAGTATAAGAGCCTCGGCAACCTGCAGGGCAGAGCCTTCGGCGAGGGCAAGATAATTATATGCGCTCTGCTATATGTAACGGCAGCTGCCGCGGCAGGCTACGGGTATTTCTATGCAGAGGCGGCATATCGTATGCCGGCATATATATTTGCAGGAATATGCACCGTGCTGGCAGTCATAGCGACTGTGTTCATAGCGTCACTAAGGCGGCATTGGGAGCAGGACAACAATACGCTCTCGGAGAGGCTTGCGCCATATATAGGAGAGAACAAGGCAGATGAGGAGAGTCTCGGTCAGTTTGATGAATATATAGGCAACGCCGAGCTGATATCAGACAGGATCAAGGAGCTTGAGTCCAATCGCGAGCTCATAAGCGAGGAGCAGAGGAAGCTTAACGCCGAATACTCGGATTGCCTGGACAAGCTCTCAGAGCAGCAGAAGCGTAAGGCTGATGTAGAGGAGCTATTGTCGAGGGCAACTGAGCTCCGCAACAGAGGAGCCAAGCTGCAGCGTATCATCAGGAACAACAAGGCAGTGCGCGATAACTTGGAGGCAGTACAGCTTGCAGAGGAGACACTCACGGAGCT
>CAVHZK010000082.1:0-7912 GCA_963640215.1 bacterium
TTCCTCAAATAATCATTTATTCAAAAACGCCAAGATCTATGTTCAGAAGGAAGAACTCAGATATGCAGCAGCGCCACTTCCGATACACAAGAAGCTGTATAATCAGCAGGTCGTATTTGGAACCGAGTATGTAATACTTGACGGAGACGTTGACAATATACTTCCGGGTGTGTCGGTTATATTGACACCGGGTCACTCAGAGGGCTCGCAGAGCATATTGTTTGATACTGAGCAAGGCATATATGCGGTTACTGGCGATTTAATTAATACCTATCGCTGCTGGGAATCTGAGCCAAAGATTGTCAATGGTCTGCACACGGATATCGGAGTGTTCTACAAGAGCTACGAGAAATTGGAAAAGAGATGTGACCATGTCCTGCCGGGACATGAGCTCAAGGTGTTTGAGCACAGCGTATATCCCTACGACTAATTGGGTTGTTGGCTTTGCACGGAATATGCCACCGGCATAAAGCCATAAATACATAACAGCCACCCCCATCAAGGCGCCAGACAGATAATGTCGGGCGCCTTGTTAGCGTTGAGAGTCCGACGGTAGCGTGGTTTGTGGTGTGGGCTATCGTTAATACAATGTAAGAAATATAATAATTGCAAGCCACTACCCGTCGTGTTAATATCTAGTTGTCAGGAGGTCAAGGCGATATGTGTGAATCGGTAGAGAAATTTGCAAAGGAAGTCGCAGAGGAATACGCAGACGAATGTACCACATCAAATGTAAAGAGCTTGATGGACAATCTGAAGCTGAGCTTAGATCAGGCATTAAATGCACTTAATATACAGGGAGACTCAAGGGCGCATATTATAAAGCAGCTACAGAAGTGAAATCAGCGAGCAAAATATCCATGATAAGGAGATTCAATAATCAACACAGAGACAAGTTACACTGCGCATAAGGATATAGATTTTACCGCGCCGGAAGAATATACGGGAACAGCAAAAATCCACGGAGGGAGTTGTATGCGTGTAGGAAAGAAAACGCCTAATGCGGATAATAGGGTTTCGGAGAAGAGTCTGTATTCAATAGGGTATGCCAAGCAGAAAATCAAAGATTCGCCTATCAGCCCGTATGTATCAGGCTTATATCTTTATGGTAGCTGTGCGCGAAACGAACAAAGCTACCATAGCGATGTCGATCTCCTCCTTGAGTTGAAAGACAATATTGAGGCAGACGCTTTAAGAGCAGCAACTCAGCGCTTACTCAAGCCCCTCGTCCTCAGTATCTTCATGCTCGCGCTCCGGCAGTACCATGAGTATGTGCTTGATGCGGTGGTCGTCCATGCCGCATATCTTGAGCAACGTGCCATCCTCGAGAGTGACCTCGTCCTTGTCTTCGGGGATGCGGTCTAATTTCTCCAAGATAATGCCTGCGAGAGAGTTATAATTCTCAGAGTCAAAGTTAGTGCCGAGGGCATCATTTATATCATCCAGCTTGACTGAGCCGTCTATCATGTAGCGGCGCTCGCCTATCTTGCGCATCTGCTCGATCTCGCTGTCGTCGTACTCATCGCGTATCTCACCGACAAGCTCCTCCAAGAGATCCTCCATAGTGATCATGCCTACAGTTTCGCCGTATTCATTTACAACAAATACAAGTCCCAGCCGGCTGCGGCGCAGCTCAGTGAGCAGGTCCGTGACCTTCTTGGTCTCCGTCGTGTAATATGCCTCTCGCATATGGTCCGTGACCTTGAAACCTGTCGGGTTGTCTAAGAGCCACATGTCCTTGATGTTAATGAAGCCCAGCATATTGTCGGTATTCTTGGCATCCTTGTATACGGGTATGCGGGTGTGCATGGTGTGGCGGAAGGTCTCCTTGATCTCCTCGTAGTCGGCATCAGCGGAGATGGTATCCATATCCACCCTCGGTATCATAATATCCTCGGCCGTCGCGTCGCCAAAATCAAATACCTTATGTATCAGCTCCATCTCGTCCGTCTCAATGGCGCCGTCCTCATGGGAGACATCAACATAGGTCTTGAGCTCCTCCTCGGTGATGACGGACTCGGCATGGTCTACATTCAGCTTGAATACAAATGCGATGGCGCGAGCTATGACCTCGACGAACATAACTACCGGGTGTAGCAGCTTGACATAATAATATATGAGATACGAATACTTAAGTGCGTACTGCTCTGGCGCGGCAGCGGCCTGACGCTTGGGTATAATTTCACCGAACATGAGTACGATAAAGGTGATGACACCGGTGGACACGCCGACCAAGCTGTTGCCGACAAGCTTGATGGTGAGCGTCGTGGACAGCGCCGAGGCCGAGAGGTTGACAATGTTGTTGCCGATAAGGAGACCATTCAGGAGACTCGAATAATTCTCCAATATCTTGAGTACTCGCACGGCCTGTTTGTTGCCGTCATCCGCCATGCTGCGCAGCTTAACCCTGCTTACGCTCGTGTATGCTGTCTCCGTCCTTGAGAAAAAACCTGATAGAATAATGAGTATGATAAGAACAAATATCTGTATCGCGTCCGGTATGTCCAAGATAAACCTTTCTCCTAAGCTAAGGCGTATAACCCGCCTGTAAATGATGATGCTTGAAAATGCAGCAAGCTACACGCCCTTACCAAGTCAGGCCTGCTTATGTCCCGCTGTATTGCGGAGTATCGTAGCGCACATTTTCAACAAAGTTATCTGTCTAATATAAGCTATAAGCGCCTTAGTATCAATTGTTTTTATGAATTTTTTTGCGGATTGCGAGAGCGCGTAAGCGCGTAGCAATCTGGTATCAATATAGATATGAGAGAGTAGTCAAAAGTGTCAAAGATTGGACGAAAGCTTGCTTGCACTACAGTTCGCTGTCGTGTTACACTGAAGGCGAAGTGGCAGGGCTTGGACGCAAGCTATCTTGCGGAACGATATCTGCACTTCATGCTACACTTATGGGAAAAGTGTCAATGAATTTAAGAAGGAGACTATTATTATGAAGACATGGGTATGTACAGTATGCGGTTACACAGTCCAGGCTGAGCAGCCACCGGCAGAGTGCCCGATATGCCACGTGCCGGCATCTAAGTTCAAGGAGCAGGGCGGAGGAGATGAGCTCGTATGGGCATCTGAGCATGTAGTAGGAGTTGCACAGGGAGTATCCGAGGACATCATCAAGGATCTCAGGGACAATTTTAACGGAGAGTGCTCTGAGGTCGGCATGTATCTCGCTATGTCCAGAGTGGCGTACAGAGAGGGCTATCCTGAGGTAGGCGAATACTACAAGACGGCAGCCTTTGAGGAGGCTGAGCACGCAGCCAAGTTTGCAGAGCTTTTGGGCGAGGTCGTAACCGACAGCACCAAGAAGAATCTTGAGCTGAGAGTAGCAGCAGAGCATGGCGCTACCGAGGGCAAGACAGACCTTGCCAAGCGCGCAAAGGCAGCCAACCTTGATGCTATCCATGACACAGTTCACGAGATGGCACGCGACGAAGCTCGCCACGGCAAGGCGTTTGCAGGACTCTTAAAGAGATACTTTAAGTGATAAGCAATCCTTAAGCTTGCGAGAGCGCTTAAGCGCTCTCGCAAGCCGTACAATTATCAGAATTTCACTTCTCTCCCGTGTTTCATATTTTCGTAAAATTCTGCTGTCGCTGTAAAGAGCGCATCAGTATTGGAGTTGATAGCCGTCTCGACCGAATCCTGAACAACTCCGATGATAAAGCCGACTGCAACAGCCTGCATAGCTATATCATTGCTGATTCCAAACAATGAACATGCCATAGGTATAAGCAGCAGCGAGCCACCTGCCACTCCTGATGCCCCGCACGCACCAAGTGCCGAGAGCACGCTGAGTACCAAGGCTGTAGGGATATCTACAGCTATGCCGAGAGTATGGGCACAGGCCATAGTCATGATGGTAATAGTTACCGCTGCGCCGCCCATATTTACAGTAGCACCAAGCGGAATAGAGACGGAATAAAAGTCACGATCCAGTCCGAGATTCTCGCACAGCGTCATATTTACCGGTATATTTGCAGCTGAGCTCCTAGTGAAGAAGGCAGTAATACCGCTTTCCTTCACGCATCTTAGGACAAGCGGATATGGGTTACACTTGAGAAACAAGGCTACAATAATCGGATAGCATATAAACTGCACAACCGCCATCGAGCCTACCAGCAGAATAAGCAGCTTTCCGTAGGTCGTAAATATGGCAAGACCGTTCTCTGATACTGCACTGAATACAAGTCCGAGCACACCAAACGGCGCCATCTGGATGATCCATCTGACGGTTACAGAGGCCATCTCGGCAAGATCTGCTATGGCGTTTGACGTCTTTACTGATTTGTTTATCCTGAGTGCTGTTCCAAACAGCACAGCCCAGAAAAGTATGCCTATATAATTGGCATTGACAAGAGCAGATACCGGATTTGCCACCATATTGGTGATGAGGTTCATGAGTACCTCGCCGATTCCGCTCGGCGGAGCAGAATCACCTGCCCCGACAGTGAGCTCTATAGTCACAGGGAACATAAAGCTTGCCAATACCGCAACAACTGCAGAAACAAAGGTTCCGAGCAGATAGAGGAGTATAACTGTTCTGAATCTGCCTCCGATGCCGCTTGACGCATTTGCCAATGAGCTCGTAACCAACAGGAACACCAGGAGCGGCGCAATAGCCTTAAGTGCGCCTACGAATATGCTGCCTAAGATTCCTACGCTGGTCAGCTGCGGTGCCGCTATACCCAAGACAGCACCGACTATAAGTCCTGCCACAATTCTCAATATAAGGCTTGTCTCAGCCCATTTTCTCGCAATGTTCTTCATATAACCCTTTCACCCTGTTTGAATACTCTTGAGGATTGCGGGAGCGTGTAAGCGCGTAGCAATCCGTACTTTTAGACCATGTGGCGCCTGCCTATGCGCAGGCATATTTGTTTACTATCACAATAGAGCCATCTATGTAGGCTCACACCTCTATGAGCTCATACTGCGTAGTGCCGATACCGAGCGCCTCAGCCGCTTCTATGGTGTGCTCACCGTGACGACTTGTCACCCTCTCGAGGAAATGCTCCCTGCCGGGATCCTTACTCTGTTTGATGATGTCCATACACGCGCGGTCAAGTGCCACGGGATCAAGGCTTGAGAGTACGCCTATATCCTGCATACACGGGTCTTCGGCTACGGCGCAGCAGTCACAGTCCACAGATAGATTCTTCATCACGGCAACGTATGCTATCTTGCCCGCAAAATGACGAGTCACGGTGCTCGCAGCATCTGCCATAGCCTCCAGGAATGTATCCTGCTCGCAGATATTATCCCACAGTATGGTCTGATCCGTAATCTTACCGCCCGAATGTATATATGCCTTGCCGGCACTTGATGCACATCCTATCGAGAGCTGCTTCAATGCACCGCCGAAGCCTCCCATGGGATGCCCCTTAAAATGCACCAGCACCAGCATACTGTCATAGTTCAAGATATCCTTGCCGAGTATATTTTTAGACAACACCTTGCCATGCGCAAGCTCCCACTCGATATCCGGTCCCTCAGCGTCCATTATGTCCACATCGTAGAAATCCTTCCATCTGTGCTTCTTCATAAGCTGCATGTGCTTGGGCGTATCGTTGCGCGCACCCGGATATGCCGTATTGCACTCGACAACCGTGCCATGCACTTCGTCTATGACTGGCTTGTAGAACTCAGGATGCAGGAAATTCTGATTGCCGTCCTCACCGCTGTGCACCTTGATGGCAACCTTGCCCGGCAGGGTTACGCCAAGCTGCTGATACAGCTTCAACACAGTCTCAGGTGTAAGCTCCTTCGTGAAATATACTTGTGCTTTATTCATAAATCTGCCTCCATCTGATATCGTCTATATATTGCTCCTTAGACGACTACGGTAAATTATGCCCTTTGCCGCTTTCCAATTACAGACATCGCATCATCAAGCGATGCAACGCGACCGGGATTCATGCAATCAAGACCGGTACGTTAACACGCAAATTATAACCAAATCTATCTATGTTAGCAACTCTATACACTTTGGAACCATGATAAAAAACGAAGAACAACTATCTCGGCGGAGACAGAATGAAACAGGTGCAATAAATCAAGGAGCCACCTTGCGGCAGCTCCTTAAAGTATAGATGTATATGTGCAGAAAATGTCCCGGGCAGCAAGCCTGATGCTTACACTCCCTCGCTGGCGTGTTCGTGTACGCCGGCAACAGCTCGGCCTGAGGGCTCGTTCATCCTCTTGAATGCCTCGTCCCACTCGAGGGCCTTGGCTGTTGAGCAGGCGACAGATGCTTCGTGCGGCACGCATTTAGCTGCGCTCTCCGACGGGAAATGCTTGCTGAATATAGTCCTGTAAT
Organism: bacterium; assembly: GCA_963640215.1. Taxonomy (GTDB): domain Bacteria; phylum Bacillota; class Clostridia; order Lachnospirales; family Lachnospiraceae; genus Avilachnospira. The sequence goes on from CAVHZK010000082.1 coordinate 6,329, forward strand.
AATACTCCTCCTTGGTGGCAGGTGTATTTATCGGGAAACGCTTGTCGGCAAGCGCAAACTGATGGTCGCTGATGAGCCTGTTGGTAGTCTCCTTAAGCGTATCTATCCACGAATATCCGACGCCGTCGGAGAACTGCTCCTTCTGTCTCCATACTATCTCGTCAGGCAGATAATCCTTAAATGCCTCGCGCACTATCCATTTCTCTATGCGCGGCTTGCCTTGCTCATCCACACTCATCTTGGCTGTCGGATTGGTGCGCATGGCGATGTCTATAAATTCCTTATCAAGGAAGGGCACACGTCCCTCGACTCCCCATGCGGCAAGAGCCTTGTTAGCTCTCAGACAGTCATAGAGGTGGAGCTTGGAGAGCTTGCGCACGGTCTCCTCGTGGAACTCTCTAGCGTTAGGCGCCTTATGGAAATAGAGATAACCTCCAAATAACTCGTCCGAGCCCTCGCCGGAGAGTACCATTTTTATACCCATACTCTTGATGACGCGCGCCAGCAGGAACATGGGCGTAGCAGCCCTGACCGTGGTGATATCATAGGTCTCAAGATGGTAGATAACATCGTCTATCGCGTCGAGCGCTTCCTGTATGGTGAAGTTGACCTCGTGGTGCACGGTACCAATATAGTCAGCCGCCTTCCGGGCTGCAATTAAGTCCGGAGCGCCCTTTAATCCTACTGCAAATGAATGCAGCCTCGGCCACCAAGCCGCCTCCTTGTCATCCGACTCCACGCGGTTCTGGGCATATTTAGCTGTGATAGCTGCGATAACGGAGCTATCGAGTCCGCCGGAGAGCAGCACGCCGTAGGGAACATCACTCATCATCTGACGCTTAACGGCAGCCTCGAGCCCCTCTCTGACTGCGTCAACACTCCAGTCATTATCCTTTACCGCCTCATAGGACTCCCAGTCTCTGTTGTACCAACGCGTGGTCTTGCCTGTCTCAGACGAATAAACCATGCCGGGCATGAACTCGGTGATGGTGGAGCATACGCCCTCCAGAGCCTTGAGCTCACTCGCGACATAGTAATGACCGTCCTGATCCCAGCCCTGATATAAGGGGATAATGCCGATATGGTCGCGCGCTACGATATAGCAGTCGCGATCGCTGTCGTAGAGGCAGAATGCAAATATGCCGTTCAAGTCCTCAAGGAAATCCTCGCCCTTATCTCTGTAGAGCGCGAGTATAACCTCGCAGTCGGACATAGTCTGAAAATCATATTTGCCCTTGTATCGCTCCCTTATCTCCATGTGGTTGTAGATCTCGCCGTTGGCAGCAAGCACCAGCTTGCCGTCGGGGCTGTAGAGCGGCTGCTTGCCGGAGAGCGGGTCTACGATAGACAGACGCTCATGGCATATAACAGCGTCCTTGCCCGTGTATACTCCGGACCAGTCAGGTCCCCTGTGACGTATCTTACGGCTCATGGCGATAACGCCGTCTCTGAAGGCATCAGCATCGCCGAGCGCAATATCAAACATTCCCACGAATCCGCACATCTTGTTGTCCTCCGTGCATTATAGTATTAAAAGTGTTGACGGATGCAAAATCAGACTGCATGCTTGCATGCAAGGATGAT
>CAVHZK010000083.1:0-21884 GCA_963640215.1 bacterium
GCAGCTTTGGCATGACACTTAATATAACATAAGGCGTGCAAAATGCAATATGCGCTAATATCATTGTAAGAAGTCCGCGCTCTATGCCAAAGGTTATAAAGAGCAGCATTAGTCCTATCGCCGTCACTATCTCGGGATTCATTATCGGGAAGTCATTTACCTGAGAGATGAGCTTGCTGATAATCTTGCGTGACTTGGACAGTCCGACCGCGGCAAGCGTACCGAACACGGTGGATACAACTGTCGCTACCACTGCCACTATGACCGTCGTCGTGAGCGACTGCATCATCTGCGTATCGTTAAACATCTTCTCGTACCAGCGCAAGGAGAAGCTCTTGAACGCTGTCAGCGACTTGGAGCTGTTGAACGAAAATATAACTACATATACTATGGGCAGATAGAAAAATATCACTGCGAGCAGCATTGATATCTTGCCTATGATGCGCTTGTTTTTCTTCATTAAAATGCCTTTCCTAATAATAGCGGTTCGCACAGGTGTATGGACAGCTGCTCAATGTTACGCCACAGCATAATTACAACTAAAAGTTTCCTCACTCCGCTACCTGCGAGTTGCGGTTCTCTATATACCTCACGAGATACATCAGCAGCATCATCAGCGCCGCCATGATGATGGATATCGCGGAGCCGAAGTTCCACTCGCCGACCGTTATAAACTGATTCTCGATAACATTTCCTATAAGGAAATACTGTCCGCCGCCCAATAGCTTGGGGATAAAGAAGGAGCTTACCGCCGGCAGGAATACAAGGCTGATGCCGCTTACGACTCCGGGCAATGACAGCGGGAAGGTCACGCGCAGGAAGGTCTGTACCTCATTGGCGCCGAGATCGTTGCTCGCATCAAGTAAGGATCTGTCCATCTTGCACAATGAGCTTGTTATCTGCAATATCATAAAGGGCAGAAAGTTGTAGACCATACCTATGAGCACGGCACTCTCAGTATACAGTAGCTCCGTCTGCCTCAGTCCTATCAGGGAGAGCAGCCTTGACACTATGCCGCCCTCAGAGAGTATGCCTATCCACGCATAGGTGCGCACCAGCATATTTATCCATGTCGGCAGGGTGATGGCAAGTGTGAGTATATTTCTCACTCTGTCCGAATTGCCCGCTATAAAATAAGCTGTCGGATATGCAAGGATAATACATATCAAGGTAGTCTTGAGTGCAATCTTGACCGAGCGCCACAGCACTATGACGAAATCCGGATCAGTAAAGAACCTCAAGTAGTTCCTCAGGGTAAATTCAAATGTGATAATGCCGTTTCCGCCCGTCGTAATCGAATAAAAGAATACTATAATCATGGGGAGCAGCAGCAGGAGTATGCTCCATATTATATAGGGCAGGGCTAATTGTGAAAATCTCTTCAATGTACTGACTCCCGTATCAAACCGTCATGCGTTTCATGACATGTATATCATTCTTGCCGAATTTGAGCCCTACCTCGGTGCCTTCCTCATAGAAATTAACACTGCGCACCTTTAGCTCGCGTCCCATAGTTGAAAATGTGACTCTATAGGATGAGCCGTCACGCACACGCTCGGGATCAAAGTCGTAGTCCACATACATGTCCACGGACTGATCCTCGTCGGAGAGCTTCCAGCCTTGAGCATTGGCCCAGAGCTTGAGATCGGTATCCAGCGCCTGAGACTCCTGCAGCTCGTCCGCAGTCTTGAAGAAATTGAACGCCATAACGCCTTCATTGGCTTTCAGATTCTTCACTATGGGCTGATTAACTACATATATCATCCTCTGTATCATCGTGCCGCCTGCTGTTGAGAATACTACCGGATACTCGCCGACCTCTTCCTTCACGCTGTAATCTATGCTGTTTAGAGAGATATAGTCATCGGTCTCCGGGTTCCAGGCTTGAGCGTCGGCACGAGCAACTACCTCCTTGTCATCGAGGCTGCCCACGTCCTCTATATCTACAAAGAAATCATTGGCAGAAATCTTCTCCTTGCCGTCGGCAGATACTACCTCGTTGTTCTTGACTATACGCATGTTGACGGTCACGGAGGTACCCGGCACGGTCTCGACCACGGTCTCATAGTGCATACCCTTAAACAGCACGCTGTCCACTGTGCCGGTCAGCACGCCCTCCTCTACGGGGACTATGACCAAGTCCTCAGGTCTTATCACGACATCAACATTTTCATTCCTTGCAAAGCCGTGATCGAGGCACTCAAAGTTCTGATCGTCAAAGCGCACCAGATAGTCGTCAAGCATCCTTGCTGGTATGATATTGGACTCGCCCACAAAGTCGGCAACATAGCGGTTCACGGGAGTGTTGTATATCTCCTGAGGCGTGCCTACCTGCTGTATCTCACCATTCTTCATGATGACTATCTTGTCGGACATGGTGAGTGCCTCTTCCTGATCGTGGGTTACGTATATAAATGTAATGCCGACCTCCTGCTGTATGCGCTTTAGCTCGTACTGCATCTCCTTGCGGAGCTTGAGATCAAGTGCGCCAAGCGGCTCGTCAAGGAGCAACACCTTTGGCTCATTTACAAGCGCCCTCGCTATGGCTACTCTCTGCTGCTGACCGCCTGAGAGCAGTGTGACATTTTTCCTCTCGTAGCCCTCAAGTCCTATGAGCTTAAGCATCTTCATGACCTTCTGCTCTATGACATCGCGGCTCATCTTCTTTATCTTGAGTCCGAAGGCGATATTGTCATGGACATTCATATGCGGGAAGAGCGCATATTTCTGGAATACGGTATTAAGCTCACGCTTGTACGGCGGAAGTGCACTTATATCCTGACCGTCAAATATGACCTGTCCGTCCGTAGGCTCCAGGAAACCGCCCAATATCCTGAGCAGCGTGGTCTTGCCGCAGCCCGACGGCCCTAACAGCGTGACAAATTCATTCTCCTTAATATCGAGACTTACATTCTTCAGCACCAGCTGATCATCAAAATTCATCACTATATTTTTAAACTGTATGAGTGTCTTGTCTTCCATCTCTTATGTCTCCTCCGTGAGCGCATTCACGGCATGTTCTATCACATCGTATGCAAATCCGCGTCTTGCAAGATAGGCATAGGCATTCCTGCGGTCATTGGGCTTTAGACCCTTCGGGTATTTCTTGATGATAGCCCTCTCGCAGGCAAAGCTCTCATCCTCATCGCTGATGCCTGCAATTATCTCTGAGGACTCGCTGCGTGAGATGCCTCGCTGCATAAGCTTCATGCTTATCTCACGCTTGGACTTGCTGCACCTTAGCTCCTCAACGAAGCTCTCCGTATATCGTTCATCGTTGGCAAATCCGTATCTGTCGAGGAAAATGAATACGTCCTCTATAATCTCGTCCGGGTAGTATCCCTCTTTGAGCTTGCGCTTTATCTGCTGCCGCGTCTTGTCTGCATTCTTGAGATAATACATGATGCGTTTCTTGGCTCGCGGCAGCAATATATTATCCATTATGTCGCGGTAGCTCTCGTCGGATATCTCTATAGGCTCCTGCCCGTCGGCAGCATAGGTCTCCTCTGTAAGCTTAAGTCCTGCCTTGCGACATTCGCCTTTATACAAAAGAAAGGTCACCTCGCCGTAATCGAGGGTGACCCTGTTTCTCCTATTATCATAGCTTACTATCTCTGTGATAATGTGTGACATTCCTTTTATCCGGTAAATGCGTGACATCTTGACGCTTGCTGCAAGCCGCCTTATGCCCCGCACATACTTAATCTGCGGGCTTATCCGGCTCCGCAGCTACTGCGTCAGGCGTAACGCCTAACTTAACTCTAAGCTTGCGATCTATCTCTTCCATAACCTCGGGATGGTCAGTGAGATACTGCTTGGCGTTCTCCCTGCCCTGTCCTATCTTGTTGCCCTCATAGGCAAACCATGCGCCGCTCTTGTCGACAATATCCTCCTTCACGGCAAGATCTATGAGATCTCCCTCCTTGGATATGCCCTTGCCGAACACGATATCAAACTCTGCATCCTTGAACGGCGGAGCCACCTTGTTCTTGACTACCTTGACCCTGACGCGTCTGCCCACAGCATCGGAGCCTTGCTTAATGACGTCTCCCGTCCTCACATCCAGGCGCACAGAGGCATAGAATTTGAGCGCACGTCCGCCTGTAGTGGTCTCCGGATTGCCGAATATCATGCCTATCTTCTCACGCAGCTGGTTGATAAATATAACTACGCAGTTGGACTTGGCGATAATGCTCGTGAGCTTCCTGAGAGCCTGCGACATAAGCCTTGCCTGCAGACCGACTACGGAATCGCCCATCTCGCCCTCTATCTCCTTCTTGGGTACAAGGGCAGCAACGGAGTCTATGACTATGACGTCTACCGCGCCTGAGCGCACCATGGTGTCCGCTATCTCGAGCGCCTGCTCGCCGTTGTCAGGCTGTGAGATGTAGAGATTGTCTATATCTACGCCTATATTCCTTGCATATACGGGGTCAAGTGCGTGCTCGGCATCTATAAATCCTGCTATGCCGCCTGCGCGCTGCGCCTCGGCAACTATATGCAGTGCCAAGGTTGTCTTACCTGAGGACTCCGGTCCGTATATCTCGACAACACGTCCCTTGGGCACACCGCCTACGCCGAGTGCCACATCTAAGCTGAGCGAACCTGTAGAAATAACCTCTATGCTCTTATCCTTGCCTGAGTCGCCAAGCTTCATCACGGCTCCCTGCCCGAAGTCGCGTTCTATCTGCTTGATGGCAGCCTCTAAGGCCTTCTGTTTATCTTCCTTCGATACTTCCTTTGATGTAGGCATATTTACTTCCTTTACTCAAGTTGTTTCAGCCAATTCGCCATCGGAGCGAACAGAGTAAGTATAGCATAGTTGCGCTCTAAGTGTCAAAAGCGTATGGTGGAGCGGCAAATGACATAGCTTAAGCTTGCGTGCGCCTTATGTGGCTTGCATGCTGCGCTGCCGCAGCTTAAAGAAGGCTTTAAGCTGCGGCACTATATTATCTCTGTATTATCGGACGTGCTGTCAGTATCAGCTCTGCTGCGGCACTATCTCCTCGTAGAGCAGGCGATATTTCTCCGCGGACTGCTTCCATGAGTAATCTGCATTCATGGCTCTGCGTACGAGACCGCGCCATGCTTTCTGGTCGGTGAAATATACGGTCTTGGCATAGTTTACTGCCCCGTATAGAAGTCCCGCGTCATATCGGTCAAAGGAGAAGCCGTTGCCGCTGTGCTCATATTCATTATAGGGCTGCACGGTGTCTTTCAGTCCGCCGGTCTCCCTTACCACAGGCAGCGTGCCGTAGCGCATAGCCATGAGCTGAGTCAAGCCGCAGGGCTCGAAGCGTGACGGCACAAGTATGACATCTGCTGCCGCATAGAGTCTGCGCGCCCTCTCCTCAGAATACATGATATTGGAGCTCACCTGTCCCTTGTAGCGCTCCTCAAGCTCCCTGAATATGCCCTCATACCACGGATCTCCGGTGCCTATGAGCACGAATTGCGTATTGTCATCCAAGAGTCCGTTGATGGTCTCTGATACAAGGTCGAGACCCTTCTGATCTGTAAGTCTCGATATAAGCCCGATGATGAATTTATCCCTGTCCTGCTTAAGCCCCAATTCCTCCTGCAGCTTAAGCTTGTTTTCTCTCTTTCCGCCTACGAAGTCCTTGGAATTATATCTGCGGAACAGGTGTTTGTCATTGGCAGGATTATAGACCTCGTAGTCTATGCCGTTTACTATGCCGCAGAGCTTGTAGCGATAGTATGAGAGTACGCCCTCGAGACTCTCGCCGTACTCCGGGGTCGTTATCTCCATAGCATAGGTCTCGCTCACAGTGGTTACCTTGTCAGAGTATACTATGCCGCCCTTAAGCATATTGGCATCTCTGTTGTGGAGCATGTCGTCAATACCGAACACTCTGTCCGGCAGACCGCTGATGGACTGTATATAGTGCGGACTGTGTATGCCCTGAAAGCGCAGATTGTGTATGGTAAATACAGTCTTGGTATGATATCCAAGCTCTGTCTCGGCAAAGAGTGTATGCAGATAAACCGGTATCAGTGCCGCCTGCCAGTCGTTACAATGTATGACATCCGGCAGGAAATCCAACACAGGCAGAGCCGCCAGCACCGCTTTGTCAAAGAATATGAAACGCTCGATATCATTTACAGCATCCGTATACGGATTGCCGTAGGAATAATAGTCCTCATTGTCGATGAAATAGTAGCTTATGCCGTTAAGCTCTAACTTGAGGAGCCCGACATATTTCTCAAAGGGATTGGAGCCTAAGCGCATATAGAAATGCGTGATGTACTCCATCTTCTCCTTGTACTTGTCGGGGATGCAGGCGTATTTTGGCAGTATGACGCGCACATCCATGCCCTGAGCCTTAAGTGCCTTGGGCAGCGCACCCATGACATCGGCAAGCCCTCCGGTCTTGACAAAGGGATAACATTCGGAACCTGCAAACAGTACCTTCATCTCATACACCTCGCTTATAGTAGTTAATCAGGCAGCCGTCCGTGATTATCTGCCTCTCATCCGCGGTGAGCGCACCTGTCGAGGTCGTAAATTCCGTGATGCCAAAGTCGCCTGACGCATCCTTACGTATCACATACGCCTTGATGCTCTCGGCATTGTCTAAGACTGCCTGTCTGATGCCCGGCACAAATACATAATCACCCAGCTGCAATACCTTGGGATCCTCTATCACAAAGGGTACCATGCCCCAGTTGATGCAATTAGAGCGATAGCGCTTGGTCGCATATTCTGTCGCGAAATTTGCCGCCGCACCCAATACTCTCTGGCAGGATGCCGCCTGCTCTCTGGCAGAGCCGTCTCCCGGCTTCACGGCAAATATAGACGAGCCAAGCTCCGTCGCCTCGGGAGCGCATTTGATGCCGGCTGCCTTAAGAGCCTCGTAGATCTCAGACGGTTCGTCAGCTATCTTGCCTGTGCTCCTGCGTGTACGTTCCATCTCCCTTACAGCCATGCTGCGTCCCGCATACTCTGGATCTCTCTTGGACAATGCAAATTGTGAGAGTCTCTCGGGGTTGGAACGATAGCTCGAGGTCTCTCCCGAGGGGATGAGTTCATCCGTGGTGGTTACCGGATCTGTAATATAGCTGCATATCTTGAGTAATAGGTCATCCGTGAGTGCGGGCTGCTCCGGCCAGTCCTTTATATTAGGGCCAAATCTCAGCTCATGCTCCGGCTCTGCCTTACCCCAGCCATTGTAGACTCTCCTATCATAGATATCGCTCTCATAGTGGTATGCTGGCTTGGTGTATTCGACATCTAAGTCGCTTGCCGCCGTCAGCTTGCCGCCGTTGGCAGCGGTTGCTGCGATGGAGCGCGAGTCCATGAGAGCTACTGCTGACATCTGTCCCTCGCCCGGCTTGGAGCCCTCGCGGTTCGGGAAGTTTCTCGTGGTGTGACGTATCGAGAATTCGCCATTTGCAGGGCAATCTCCCGCACCAAAGCAGGGTCCGCAGAAGCACTCTCTCATGATCGCACCAGCCGAGATAAGCTCTGAGACTGTGCCGTTTCTGACTAGCTCGGCATAAGCCGGCATACTGCCGGGATATATACTCAAGGTAAATGCGCCATTGCCGCAGCTTCTGCCTCTCAGGATATCCGCTGCTGCCATGATGCCGTCAAAGGTGCCTCCTGCACAGCCTGCTATCTCGCCCTGCTCCACATATATGTCCTTGCCGCGCAGCTTAGAGCTAAGATCAAAGCTTGCGCCCTTGATCTGCTCATTCATAGCGACCTCTGTCTCATGCAGGATATCCACGGCATTGTCCAATAGCTCGCGTATAGTATATACATTGGATGGGTGCATGGGCATGGCTATAGAGCACTCTATGGTCGAGAGATCTATATAGATGCAGCCTGAGTAATAGGCTACCTTAGCAGGATGCAGTTCCTTATAATCCGCTGCTCTGCCGTGCTCTGCAAGATATCGCCTCGTCTCCTCGTCAGTCTCCCAGACTGAGCTCCAGCAGGTCGTCTCGGTAGTCATAACATCTATGGCATTGCGGTACTCTATGGGGAGCTTGGCTATGCCGGGGCCGACGAATTCCATTATCTTATTCTTGACGTAGGCATTGTTATATACTGCGCCGCAGGTAGATATGGCAACATCATGCGGGCCTACTCCGGGGCGTGGCTCTCCGGTAAGATATACTGCCACGGTATCCGGATAATCAAAGTCGTAGGTGCGTCCTAAGAGCTGCTTAGCCAGCTCTCCGCCGCCCTCGCCTACTGCCATGCAGCCTAAGGCTCCGTATCTGGTGTGGGAGTCGGAGCCTAATATCATCTTGCCGCAGCCTGCCATAGCCTCTCGATTGTAGCTGTGTATATTGGCCATATTGGTCGGCACATATATGCCGCCGTATTTATGCGCAGCAGAGAGCGCAAACTTGTGGTCGTCCTCATTGATGGTGCCGCCTACGGCGCAGAGACTGTTGTGGCAGTTCGTCAGCACATAGGGCATGGGGAATTGCTCAAGCCCCGACGCTCTCGCGGTCTGTATGATGCCTACATAGGTGATATCATGGCTCGTGAGACTGTCAAAGCGCAATTTCAGATGCTGCATATTGTCAGATTTGTTATGCGCCTTGATGATATTGTAGGCGATGGTGCCCTGCTTGGCTGTCTCCTTGTCGCAAGACTCTCCGGTCTTGGCCTTAAGCTCCTCCTCAGACTCGCAGATATCCCTGCCGTCTATAAGGTATACTCCCTTGTCATATAATTTAATCATAGTGCTCGCTTAGCTCCCCTCTCTATGATGTGTGCATGTCTCTATCATCAGCCTGCCAAGGTCTTGAGTCTATCTGTTATCGCCTTGATAAATTCATCGCTGTTAAGCTTCCGGATGTGCGGCAGTGAGCTTATTGCCGCCAAGTCTCCCGTCATGGCGCCTGACTCTATAACTGAGAGCGACGCCTCTTCCAGGCGGTCTGCAAATTGCATGAGTGCCGCATTGGCATCAAGCTCGCCTCTCTTCCTTAATGCACCCGACCATGCAAATATGGTTGCTATCGGGTTGGTCGAGGTATGCTCACCCTTGAGATATCGGTAATAATGCCTCTGCACAGTGCCGTGTGCCGCCTCGTACTCATAATATCCGTGCGGCGAGACAAGCACTGAGCTCATCATGGCAAGAGAACCGAACGCCGAGGCTACAAGATCCGAGAATACATCGCCGTCATAATTCTTGAGCGCCCATACAAATCCGCCCTCGGACTTCACAGCTCTCGCCACGGCATCATCTATCAGAGTATAGAAATAAGTAATCCCTGCCTTCTCGAAGCTCTCGCGGTACTCCTTGTCATATATCTCCTGAAATACGAGCTTAAAATGCTGGTCGTACTGCTTGGATATGGTGTCCTTGGAGGCAAACCACAGATCCATCCTCTGCTCCAAGGCATAGGCGAAACAGCTGCGTGCAAATGCGTATATTGAGGAATCAAGGTTGTGCATACCCTGCACTATGCCGGGTCCGTCAAACTTGTGTATGAGCTCTCTATGTTCTGTGCCGTCCTCGGCGGTATATACTATCTCACAGCGTCCTGCCCCCGGTATGGTCATCTCGGCAGCCTTGTACACGTCTCCATAGGCGTGACGCGCCATAACTATAGGCTTCCTCCAGCTGCGCACACAGGGCTCTATGCCCTTTACGACTATGGGAGTACGAAATACCGTGCCGTCAAGTGCCGAACGTATGGTAGCGTTGGGGCTCTTCCACATCTGCTTAAGCTTGTATTCCTCGACGCGGGCAGCATTGGGGGTAATGGTGGCGCATTTGACTGCAACCTTGTAGCGTTTCGTCGCCTCGGCAGCGTCACGGGTCACTTGGTCATCAGTCTCATCTCTATGCTTAAGCCCAAGATCATAATACTCCGTCTTGAGATCTACGAAGGGCAATATAAGCTCATCCTTAATCATCTGCCACAGCACTCTCGTCATCTCATCGCCGTCCATCTCGACAAGTGGTGTGGTCATAGTTATCCTGTTCATGCGCATACCTCCGATAGAAATAAACAAACATGCCTGTGAGTAAGCAGGCGGCACATATGATAAGAGTACAGATTATCACGTGCTTATGCAATCCTCAAAAGTGTTCATGTCAGCTCAATTGCACAAGCGTTATGTATCGCCAGCAGATTGCTCCGCACTGCGTGTAGACAAAAGGAGTCCCGGAATAATCCGAAACTCCTTTGTTACTTTCATAAAACAACTCACTCATAGCTTGTATTGTATACATGTATACATATATTTTCAAGTACTTTGTATCATTGTGTACACGGATACATTGTGGGTGTTTTCACCCCGCCTCCCTACAGTCAGTCAATATTCTCTATCTTCTCTGCGCCGAGCACTATATCTGAAAGTGCGCCTGTATAATAAACTCTCACATGTGTCTCTTCCTTGACGTCTGCAAGCATAGAAGCATCGGCCTTGCAATCGAAGTCTGTGAGTGCAGTGGAAATCGTAAGCGTGTCTCCGTCTATGCCGGATACCGTACCGTCTATGTAATTAGCCTCTGCGTCCTCGGTCTTAACGGCGTCCTCTGCTACTATCTTGATTGCGACCGGTATGTCTCCGAATACACCTGCCGACTCCTCGGAATCGTCGCTCTTGGTTACAGAACCTGCGTAGGTGATGACTACAGTGTCTCCTGCCTTAAGATCTGCAAATGAAACTGTCCTTGAGATACTGTTGTCAAAGTTAATCGTCCTGCCTGCGTCATCTACTATCTCGAGCTCATTTATATCCATAACCTGCAGCTTGCCGTAGATATAGGGATCGCGATTCTGCTCCTGAGCTAACTGCTCATTGTCATTAAGCAATGCAAGTCCGTCTGCGGGATAGGTGCCGTTCTCTGCAGCATCTGCGTAGGTAATCTCAACATAGCAGCCTCTGATAATAGGCTCCTCCTCGCCTGACAGATCTGCGCCGTTTAAGTCGAACTTACGCTCCCCGTCTGAGCCTGATATTGTCATGTAGCTGCCTGTGTAGTCCGTTACCTCTCCCTCATAATATGACTGCTCATACTCCTCAGGGAGCGCTACAGCGGTGTAATCTCCTGTTGCCTCTGCCGTGGTCTCTGTTGTGGCTGCCGCTGTAGTAGCTGCTGCCTCCGTCTGAACATTCTCGGCATTCTTGCTGCCGCAGGCTGTAAGTGCCATTGCTGCCCCAAGGGCAAGCATTAAAGTAATCTTCTTCATCTTAATATTCCTTCTCTGTATGTTACTTTAAAAGTGTTGCCAAACGGCTATGTGGACTGCGTGTTTACACGCAAGGGCGCATAGACACTTGGCAACCTGCAAAACATGAATACATAGCCAGTTTTCGCAAGAAAACTGAGCGGGTATGAATGTTTTGTAGGATTGCGGGAGCGCGTATGCGCGTAGCAATCCGTCACTTTTATGTTATGTTGTGCCAGCGAATATACAGGCAAGGTTGTTTATCGTCAGGTGCTGTGCAGTGACTCGCCTTGCTGCGAAATATATGCCTTCGCTGTGCTTAAGGATGATACACCATTATGCGGGAGGATTCCATAGAGAAACTATTAAAAATTATTGAAGAAACATTTTGGAAGATTGCTCAAAATGCCTGCCTATGGCATTAAAATAGTCGCATATATCCTTCTCATGACCATTCTCGGTAGGTATATATATGTGCTCATCCTTTACCTCATCAGGCAGGTATTGCTGCTCTACATAATGTCCTGGATAATTGTGCGCATACTTGTATCCCGTGCCGTTTCCGGCAAAGCTTCCGGAGCCGCTGTCCTCTTCCTTGCCCTCCTCGTAATGCACATCTCTTAAATAGCTCGGTATGGAGAGATTACCTGTGCGCCTTACTATGCTCTCCGCCGTGTCTATGGCACGCACGACTGCATTGGACTTGGGTGCTGAAGCAACATAAGTCGCCGCATGTGTAAGTATAATGCGTGCCTCCGGCAGTCCTATGCGCTCAACTGCCAAGGATGCGCTCGTGGCAAGCACTAATGCCATCGGGTCCGCATTTCCCACATCCTCAGATGCGCATATCATAATACGTCTCGCTATAAACTTGATGTCCTCCCCTGCCTCTAACATACGCGCTACGTAATAAGCGGCGGCATCGGGGTCGGAGCCTCTCATGCTCTTGATAAAGGCTGATATGGTATCGTAATGATTGTTGCCGTCCTTGTCATAGCCTATGGCGCGCTTCTGTATACACTCCTGCATGATATCAAGAGTAAGATGTATCTGCCCGTCTGCACCGGGGTCAGTCGTGAGCACAGCTAATTCCACTGCATTAAGTGCGGCGCGTGCATCTCCCTCCGAGATATCACTCAGGAAATCCGCCGCATCCTCGTCCATAGTCGCATGATACATGCCCATACCCTTTTTATCGTCAGTGACAGCTCTCTGTATAAGTGTCCTGATATTTGCCTTGGATAAGGGCTTAAGCTCGAAGAGGCGGGAGCGGGAGAGCAGGGCCCGATTGACCTCGAAATAAGGATTCTCAGTGGTTGCTCCTATAAGTGTCAGCGTGCCGTCCTCGACAAAGGGGAGCAGATAATCCTGCTGCGCCTTGTTGAAACGATGTATCTCGTCGATAAAGAGTATGGTCTTGCCGCCATAGGCTGCCAGATTGTGCTTGGCCGCCTCGACTACTTCCTCCATATCCTTCTTGCCGGAGGTGGTTGCGTTAAGCTGCCTGAACTCAGCATTGGTGGTATGCGCTATGACCTTGGCTATAGTTGTCTTGCCAGTGCCGGGCGGTCCAAAGAGTATGACCGAGCCCAATTTGTCCGCCTTAATAGCGCGGTAGAGGAGCTTGTCCTTAGCCAATATATGCTCCTGCCCCACTATCTCATCCAAGCTCTCCGGCCGCATCCTTGCCGCCAGAGGACCTTCATCTGAGGTTTTCTGTTCTCTCATGTAATCAAAGAGATCCATTAGTCCTCTTCCATCTTGTAGAACTCTTCGGTCTCGTCAATGTCATTTACAGGCTCTTTGAGACCCTCTATCACGATGTCGTGCTTCTTGGCGTAGTCCCAGAGTGCTGCATGTATAGCCTGCTCAGCAAGAAGCGAGCAATGTATCTTGACCTTGGGAAGTCCATCGAGAGCGTCCATGACTGCCTTGTTTGTTACCTGCAGAGCCTCCTGCACGGTCTTGCCTATAACCATCTCTGTAGCCATGCTGCTGGTTGCGACAGCCGCGCCGCAGCCAAAAGTCTTGAACTTACAGTCCTTGATGACTCCGTTGTCGTCAACATCGAGGTACATCCTCATGATGTCGCCGCATTTGGCATTGCCGACAGTGCCCACACCGCTTGCATTCTCTATCTCTCCGACATTTCTCGGATTCATGAAATGATCCATGACCTTGTCGCTGTATTCCGTAACCTGACTCATATTCAAGCCTCCTTGTGTTTTCTCGCAAAATCCTCGTAGAGCGGTGACATGCTGCGGAGTTTCTCCACTATGTCCTTAAGCTTGTCTACGGTATAATCAATTTCTTCCATGGTGGTCTCCTCGGAGAGCGTCAGCCTCAGTGAGCCGTGAGCTATCTCATGCGGGAGTCCTATGGCAAGCAGCACATGTGACGGATCAAGCGAGCCCGAGGTACAAGCCGAGCCACTCGAAGCGCATATACCCATCCTGTCTAACAGTATGAGCAAGGACTCACCCTCAATGAATCTGAAGCAGAAGTTGGCATTGTTGGGCAGTCTGTCGTTCCTGTGACCGTTGAGTCTCGCATAAGGAATCTCCTTAAGCACCCTGTCGATAAGGTGGTCTCTTAGCTTGATCTCGTAGGTTGCCCTCTCCTCAAGTGTCTCGTCAGCCAGCTTGACAGCCGCCGCGAGTCCTACTATGCCTGCCGCATCTGTGGTGCCTGCACGCATACCGCGCTCCTGAGCACCGCCGTGGATGAGGTTCTCTATCCTTATGCCCTTGCGGATATACAAGAAGCCTATACCCTTGGGCGCATTTATCTTGTGTCCGCTGGCACTCATTAGGTCTATGCCTAACTCATCGACATTTATCCTTACATGACCAAATGCCTGTACCGCATCGGTATGGAAGAGTATGCCGTGCTTGTGCGCGATCTCTCCGATCGCCTTTACCGGCTCTATAGTGCCAATCTCATTGTTAGCAAACATAACCGATACAAGTATAGTGTCCGGACGTATCGCAGCCTCAAGCTCCTCTGTATTGACTCTGCCGAACTCATCTACATTGAGATATGTCACCTCATAGCCCTGCTTCTCCAAGAACTCTGCCGTGTGTAATACGGCATGATGCTCTATCTTGGTCGTGATGATGTGCTTGCCCTTGGACTTAAGCGCAATACTGAGTCCCTTGAGCGCCCAGTTGTCTGCCTCGCTGCCGCCGCCGGTAAAGTATATCTCATTTGTCTTGGCACCGATGAAATCCGCTATAAGCTGTCTGCCCTCGTCTACCTTCTGTGCTATTTTGCCTGCAAATGTGTATGCGCTCGACGGATTGCCGTACTGCTCTGTAAAATACGGCAGCATGGCATCGACTACCTCAGGCTTGACTCTCGTCGTTGCCGCATTGTCCAGATAAATCATGCGTTTTTCTTCCATAAATATTACCTCAAAGTTTTTGACGGAGCGCGATAGCGCGTAGCAATCCGTACCTTTATCCTATGTGGCGCCTGCAAGCACGCAGGCATGGTTGTTTGCTCGTAAGCGTTATATTGTTTCAACCTACTTATCAAGTAGGTTTATCATCCGGATAGAAATATATACTCTATTACCTATAAAGTCAATAGGTTGTTGTAGTCGTGCTTATCGCAGTTCATAACACTGGATAGTTAATAAAAGCGAAGGGACTGTCGCATTAAAGCGGTGGCTGTCCTCTTTATAAATCCGCTCCGAATTGGTCGTTGACGGAACAAATTCATTTGTCTATAATGAGCGTGCTTGGTCCTTAGTGCCAAGGTCAAGGATTGGATGCTGAAAACATAATAAGATGATAACAGGGGAGCTTGTAGCACAGGCTGAGAGGAAGTTATTAACTTCAACCCATAACCTGATTTGGATAATGCCAACGTAGGGATGAGTTAGATGGATGCGGGAGTCTCCTTTGTTTCAAGTTGTTGAAAAAGGAGATTTTTTATGTTCAGTTTTATGACAAACAGCGAGGGCGGGCTCACGACAGCGGGATATGTTGTTGCAGTTGTTGCCGGTATCGTATTGTTTCTTGCAGCCATCTATTTTGCCGGCAGACACTCTGTGGCTAAGAAGCTTAGCACAAGACAGCTCGTGTTCTGCTCTGTAGCTGTAGCTCTGGCGTTTGTTACCTCTTATATGAAGATATTTACCCTGCCTTGGGGCGGAAGCGTGACTATATGCAGTATGCTGTTTATAGTGCTCATCGCCAATTGGTATGGTGTGGGCACGGGAGTCATGGTCGGTCTCGCCTACGGCATCCTGCAGTTTATACAGGAGCCGTATGTACTCTCACTACTGCAGGTCTGCTGCGATTATATTTTTGCATTTGCAGCATTAGGTGTTGCAGGCTTCTTCTCTACACAGAAAAACGGACTCTTAAAGGGATATATCGCGGCGGTTTTCGCCAGAGGCGTCTTTCATTCGCTCGGCGGTTATCTGTTCTGGATGAGCTATATGCCTGACAACTTCCCCAAGGCACTTACAACATTCTATCCTATCGTGTATAATTACAGCTATCTGCTTGCGGAGGGATTGCTCACCATCATAATAATCTCTACTCCGGCAGTATCCAAGGCACTTATGCAGGTGAAGAAAGCCGCTACGGAATAAGCTATATAAGAATGCGTATAGGAGCGTTTTCCCGATGATAGTATCTTCCAAGGGCAGATATGCTCTGATAGTAATGATAGACTTGGCAAGGCACGCAGACGATGGTTATATCCCGCTGCGTGAGATTGCCGCACGGCAGAGGATCTCAGAGAAATACCTTGAGGCAATACTCCGTGAGTTAGTCAAGAATAAGCTGTTGGACGGCATACGTGGTAAGGGCGGTGGCTACAGGTTAGTACGTTCTCCCGAGCAATATACAGCTTGGGACATCATATCGGTTGCCGAGGAAGGCATATCTACCGTCGCCTGTCTCGAGATGAACGGACAGGTGCATTGTCCCAATGCTGCTGCCTGCGATACCCTGCCTATGTGGCGGGATTTTGGCAAGACCATAGAGGAATTTTTCTCCGGTTATACGCTCTCGGAGCTTGCGAAATTAGATAACTGATGCGCTCCATAGTGTCACAGCTCCAAGCCGTCAATACAGCTGTGCAAATACGGCTGCCACTACCACCGATATCAGACCGGTCACTGCGAGCGAGAGCCCGCTGACTGCTCCCTCTACCTCGCCTATCTCGAGTGCCTTGGCTGTGCCTACGGCATGAGAGGAGCTGCCTATCGCGACACCGCGGGCAACCGGCTCATCTATCTTAAACATTTTTATCACCGGCTCCGCTATCGCATTGCCCAGATTGCCGGTGATAAGTATCCATACTATGGTGATTGACGGTATGCCTCCATTGGTAGAGGAAACGTCCAGACCTATAGCCGTGGTGATGTTCTTGGGGAGCAGGGATACGTACTGCTCATGCGGCAGCTTGAACAATATACTGAGCGCCAATATGCTGACTGCCGTCACTCCGACTCCGACCAATATCCCTATCATTATCGCCTTGAAATGCGTCTTTAATACAGCAAGCTCCTCGTACAGCAGCATCCCGTAGCAGACCGTCGCCGCTGTCAGCATGAAGCTGATATAGCTGCCCGCCGAGTTGTATATCTCCATATCTATATGAAATATGACTATGGTCGCTATGGTGAGCAGCGATGCCACTATGAGCGGATTAAATATGGCCAGCTTGAATCTGCGCTTAAGTACTATGCCGAGCATATAGTATGCAAGCGACATAACTATGGCAAAGTAAGTCGAGTTGCCAAGGTAATTATTTACAAGCTCCTCTGCTGCCTTCATCGTGTCTCCTTCTTTCCCGACTCATGTCTTATCACATGCTGAGTCACGATTCCCACGACTACCATGCCTACCACCGTAGTGACGCACGATATAAATGTGCCCGGCACGAGCACTGCCTTGACTGCGTCCCACGAGCTGACCAAATTGGCTGCCGGCGGGATAAAGAGCACCGGCATTATCTCTAACAAGAAACGTGCGGTTTCATTTATATGCTCAATACGTATTATCTTAAAATAGAGCGCGAGAAACATAAGCAGCAATCCGTAGATACTGCCCGGTATGGGGAGCGGTATGAAGTGATTAAGTGTCTCGCCTATAAATGCAATGCAGGTAATGATAAGGAGCTGCCGTAAATATTTCATCTGATATATGCGCTTTCTCTATTGTGTTACCATGGTCAAAGGGTCAATCCTGGTCTCTCTATCACGCCGCCGCCGAGCACCGTGTCGCCGTCGTAGAGCACAACTGCCTGTCCCGGGGTGATCGCCCTCTGCGGCTCATCGAAGCTTAGGTGCACTCTGCCGTCTGCGAGCACTGTGACTGATGCGGGCTGTTCCTCCTGGCGGTATCGTATCTTGGCTCTGCATGTAAATGCATCTGCCGGCGGCTCTCCGGCAATCCAGTTAAAATCCGAGGCGCTAAGCTCTCTGCCCATGAGCTCTTCGTTGCTGCCTAACACGACCTCATTGGTCTCCGGTCTTATATCTACAACAAAGGTTGGCTTACCAAAGGCTATGCCCAAGCCCTTGCGTTGTCCTATGGTATAACGTATGATACCTTTGTGCCTGCCCAATATGTGACCATCGGTATCAATGAAATTACCTGTCTCGCAACGCCTGCCGGTACGCAGCTCTATAACCTTGGCATAATCTCCGTCAGGCACAAAGCATATATCCTGACTGTCAGGCTTAGCCGCATTTACAAAGCCATGCTCCTCCGCTATGCGGCGTACCTCGGTCTTGTGCAGAGCGCCAAGCGGAAATTGCGTGTGTCGCAGCTGCTCCTGGGTCATCGAGTACAGCACATAGCTCTGATCCTTGCTCGGATCGAGCGCCTTCATAAGGCGCATTTTGCCGTCTGCACCTTCCTCTATCCTTGCATAGTGACCTGTCACGACGAAGCTGCAGTCCAATATCTTGGCGCGGTCAAACAGCTTGTCAAACTTCATGTATCGGTTGCAATCAATGCAAGGATTAGGCGTGATGCCCTGCTCGTAGCTGTGTACAAATTTATCTATGATGAGCTCATTGAAATCATCCGAGAAATTGAATACATGATAGGGCATATCGAGTCTGTATGCTACCGCTCGTGCATCCTCCACATCGTCGAGGGAGCAGCAGGTATGAGACCGGTCTATGCCGGCATCCTCATTGCCATAGAGACGCATAGTGCAGCCCGTGCATTCGTAGCCTTTATTCTTCATTAAGAGCGCGGCAACGGAAGAATCCACCCCGCCGCTCATTGCGATCAGCGCCTTGTCAGCCATACTGTCCCCTGCATGAAATATCAATGAATCTCCGGGGCTTGTGTGACTTTACCTGTAGTCGTCATGCAGCTATGCTCGGTGTCTTACAGTGTGCGTACACTCAGCCTGCGCCATCAGCTGCCCTCACTATCCCCTCAAGTTCACCATCATATCAAAAAAAAGTTGACATTTCAAACCGTAAATGATATCATGTCAAGGCATTGCGGGTGTAGTTCAATGGTAGAATGACAGCCTTCCAAGCTGTACACGTGGGTTCGATTCCCATCACCCGCTGTTTTTTTTTATCACGTTTCGTCACGCTCCATAGCGTGATTTTTTATTGCCCTTTAAGCCTTATTTATAGCCATTTTACGAACCTGCGTTCGCGTTATCTGTGTCTGTCTGTGTTCGTCTGATTTCGTCTGATTTTGCCGTTTTTTTACCAAAATTGTGGTACAAATTGTGGTACAGATTGTGGCGTATTTTAGCCGTGATTTTGCCTTTCAAAAAACTAAATTGTGGTACAGCAATAAAATCATCCACTAAAGGCGTCGGACAATATCACGGTATTGTAGGCGCCTTTTGAATGCAAGGAGGTCTATGACGAATGCAAAATCATCCTTGCATCAGTATAGGTGTGCTGTTAGTATATTCATACATTGAACGCGTTGAAATTCACAGTGCCTCGAAGCGTATACAGGCTTGATTAAAGACTTAGCTTGCATCCGCAATGTCGGATATGATGGAGGTTGTTATGTATCTTAGGAAAATGTGTAAGGCGGCGGCGATTATGCTGCCCTGTGCCGTGACGACTATATGCCTTGGCGCCTGCGGAGGAGGCTCAAGCTCTGAGCCTCCCGCCGCTCAATATCACGCTGAAAATGAATATATGGAGCTTGCTATATCAGAGGCGCGCAACGGCATATATAATGGCGACGGCGGTCCGTTCGGCAGTGTAATAGTCAAGGACGGCAAGATCATAGGACAGGGTCACAACATGGTGCTTGCCAACAACGACTCTACCTGTCACGGCGAGGTATCTGCCATACGTAATGCCGAGCAAGGGCTCAAGAGCTATGACTTAAGCGGTGCTGTCTTATATACCACAGGAGAACCCTGCCCCATGTGTCTTGCTGCCTGCATGTGGGCAAATATCGACAAGGTGTATTACGGCTGCACCATCGAGGACAATGAGATGATAGGCTTTCGCGACAAGAAATTTGACGAGATGTTCGGCGGGCGCGAGGCATTCAAGGACTACCTTGTAGAGATGGATCGTGACGCTTGTCTCCAGCTTTTTACCGAATACAACAGCATGAACGCTGTGAAATATTAAGGCAGAAACAGAGCGCGCTTAAGCGCGCTCTGCCGTCAATGCTCCGTCCTTAACGTCTATCAATATAGTATTGCCCTCAATAATCCTGCCTTCAAGTATCGCCTTGGCGGCAATGGTCTCCACATGCTTCTGAATGAAGCGCTTCAACGGACGCGCACCAAACTGCGGGTCGTAGCCATTGTCAGCACAGTAGGTGACGGCTGCCGGTGTCATCTCGAGGCGCATGTCTCTGTCTGCAAGTCTCTTGTTGATATCCTTAATGCAGAGCTCGATTATCCTCGATATATCACCCTTCTGGAGTGGCTTAAAGAGTATAATCTCGTCAAGCCTGTTGAGGAACTCCGGTCTGAAGCTCTGCTTGAGCAGTGCATCAACATTGGACTTGGCCTCGTTGGTAATCTCGCCGTCTGCATCTATGCCGTCAAGCAGATACTGCGAGCCTAAGTTCGAGGTCAGGATGATGACTGTATTCTTAAAGTCAACAGTCTTGCCCTTAGAGTCCGTGATGCGTCCGTCATCAAGCACCTGCAGGAGTACGTTGAATACGTCCGGATGTGCCTTCTCTATCTCATCAAAGAGCACTACGGAGTAGGGCTTACGCCTTACTGCCTCGGTCAGCTGACCGCCCTCATCATAGCCTACATATCCCGGAGGCGCTCCGATAAGACGGCTCACGGAGTGCTTCTCCATGTATTCCGACATATCTATACGCACCATGTTATTTTCATCGTCAAAGAGTGCCTCGGCAAGTGTCTTGGCGAGCTCAGTCTTACCTACACCGGTGGGACCCATGAACAGGAAGGAGCCTATTGGCTTGGTCGGATCCTTGATACCCGCCTTGCTGCGGATGATGGCATCTGATACCTTCTCGACGGCATCGTCCTGACCTATGACTCTTAGGTGCAGCTGGTTTGGCAATGCCAATACCTTGGCGCGTTCACTCTCCGAGAGCTTGGCTACGGGTATGCCCGTCCACTTAGACACTATCTTGGCTATCTCATCCTCATTTACACTCTCGTGTACGAGGGTATGATCCTCTGATTTATTCTTGGCCTCGGCCTCCTCTAACTCCTTCTTAAGCTGAGGAAGCTTGCCATAGATAATAGCGCCTGCCTCCTCGTAGGAGCCCTTGCGCTGAAGTATCTCAGCCTCGTCGTTAAGCTTCTCTATCTGCTCTCTAAGCTCTGAGAGTCTGTCTGCAGAGCTCTTCTCGTATTCCCACTTAGCCTTCTGGGCGCTGAAATCCTCTTTCAGCTCTGCGAGTTCCTTCTGGAGCTCTGAGAGTCTCTCGGCGGAGAGCTTGTCCGTCTCCTTCTTGAGCGCGGTGATCTCAATCTCAAGCTGCATGATACGTCTCTGCTGCTCGTCAAGCTCTGCCGGCAGCTGATTCATCTCGGTCTTGATCATGGCGCAGGCCTCATCGACCAAGTCTATAGCCTTGTCCGGCAGGAAACGGTCTGTGATGTAGCGGTTGGACAGCACTGCTGCCTGTACCAAGGCGGCGTCGGTAATCTTGACTCCGTGGAACACCTCGTAACGGTTCTTGATGCCTCTCAATATGGATATGGTATCCTCCACCGTCGGCTCGTCAACCGTGACAGGCTGGAAACGTCTCTCAAGTGCGGGATCCTTCTCTATATATCTGTACTCATCAAGCGTGGTCGCGCCTATGCAGTGAAGCTCTCCTCGTGCGAGCATGGGCTTAAGCATATTGCCAGCGTCCATAGAGCCTTCCGTCTTGCCTGCGCCGACTATGGTGTGTATCTCATCTATGAACAGTATGATCTGCCCGTCAGACTCCGATACCTCCTTGAGCACGGCCTTGAGTCTCTCCTCGAACTCTCCCCTGTACTTTGCACCCGCGATAAGTGCACCCATATCCAATGAAAATACGGTCTTATCCTTCAAGCTGTCCGGTACATCGCCGCGCACTATACGCTGAGCGAGGCCCTCGACAACGGCAGTCTTACCTACACCTGGCTCGCCGATGAGCACGGGGTTATTCTTGGTCTTGCGGCTCAGTATACGGATGACATTTCTTATCTCAGCATCCCTGCCTATAACAGGATCTAGCTTCTGCTCCTTGGCACGCTGTACCAGATCTGTGCCGTATTTCTTG
>CAVHZK010000084.1:0-2648 GCA_963640215.1 bacterium
ATTTGTTGGTGCGGCACGACAAGAGTCTGGCTGGCTATGTGGTGATGCTTATAGCGGCAAGAGGTGTCTCGTTTGACAGGGTAGTTAAGTGTTCGCTAGTGATAGGCCTCGCCATTATGCTTGCCGCATTTATCGCTTCACAGATCGGATTTATTGAGGATCTTGTATATACAAGACATGATGGTTCCAGGGCGCACGCGTTTGGTATGTGTTACATTACTGACCTTGAAGCGCATGTATTCTTCCTTATACTTGGATATTGCTATCTGAGGAGAGGCAGGTTAAATATAGCAGAGTATATAATCATACCGTCATTTACCTTGCTTATGTTTTACTTCGTTAGAGCAAGAAATAATACGATATGTATATTGCTCTTTATAGCGGCAACCTTCATCTACCGGTATGTCATATTGAGCTTCGGAGAGCTTACGAGGCAGAGAATATATAAGGTGCTTGGCGTATTATGTATTGTCTTTATCTCGCTCTGCATCGTGACAACCATAACCTTTACAGTGATATATCCTGAACATAATGAGCTGTTTATGAAGATGGATACCTTGCTAAGCGGACGCTACAATATGGGGCATTGGGCGTATTCGACGTATGGGCCGAATCTGTTTGGCAGTGACATAGAGGAGCACGGAGCAGGCAGGACTCTCATATTCGAGAATTATTTCTACCTTGATATATCCTACGTAAGAGTGCTGCTATGCAAGGGATTGACGCCATTCATTGCGCTGCTGCTTGTGAATTTAAGATGTGTAGTAAAATGCTTCAGGCAAAATATATATGCACTGATTATACTTAGTGTTATTGCACTTGAGTGTACGGTAGAGCACCACTGGTCAGAGCTTGAATATAACTTCTTCATGCTGATGGCATTTGCAGAGATAGTATCGCTTGACAATAGCACAGCTTCCGACCCCAACATCGCAACATGACAGACATCAAGCCATCGATTAAGCTTAATTTCATAATGAATGCGCTCCTCACGCTGTCGTCATTTATATTTCCGCTGCTGTCTTTTCCTTATGTATCGCGCATATTGGCACCGGCGGGGATAGGCAGGGTGAGCTTTGCGCAGTCGCTGGTGTCGTATTTCCTCTTGCTCTCTCAGCTTGGCATATCGTCCTATGGCATAAGAGTCACGGCGCAGTCACGCGATGACAGGGAGAAATTAAGCCGCACGACGCAGGAGCTGTTCATAATTAACGCATTTATGACCTTGGTCGCCTACGCGGCACTTATATTGACCACACTCCTTGTTCCAAAGTTATATGTAAATGCCGAGCTCATCATGGTATGCAGCATATCTATAGTCTTTAATACTCTCGGCATGGAGTGGCTCTACAAGGGACTCGAGCAATATACCTATATAACATGGCGTTCTCTTTTATTTAAGACTATATCCTTGGTGCTGATGTTTGTGCTGATACATACGGCAGAGGACTATATAGTATATGCCATGATCACGGTCTTTGCCGCATCTGCATCGGGAGTACTTAATTTCATAAATGCAAGAAAATACATAGACTTTAGACCGCATGCCGGGCTCGATTACAGGAGACACATCAGAGCGATAGGCACATTTTTCGCAATGTCCTGCGCCACTACCATATATACCAACCTTGATACTCTCATGCTTGGCTTTATGAGCAGCGAGGCTGAGGTAGGCTATTATAATGCCTCCGTAAAATGCAAGATAGTGCTGATAGCCTTTGTCACCTCCTTGGGCGCGGTGCTGCTGCCGCGTGCCTCGTATTATGCAGAGCAGAAGAGAGATGAGGAGCTTAAGCAGCTCATAGGGCTGTCCTTTAATTTTGTATTGATATGTGCATTGGCAGTGAGTGTATACAGCATCATGTACGCTGAGGACATAGTGCTGCTGTTATCGGGCACGGGCTTTCTGCCGGCAGCAGAGTCGATGAAGATAATCATGCCGACTGTCCTCCTTATAGCCATATCCAATGTGACAGGCATACAGATATTGGTGCCTATCGGCGGAGAGAAATACGTGCTGTATTCCGAGATAGCAGGAGCGCTGACGGATGTATGCTTTAACGCAATATTGATACCGCGCTACGGTGCTGCCGGAGCTGCCATGGGCACAGTCGCTGCTGAGATAGTGGTATTGGCAGTACAGCTTGGGTGCCTGTACGCATATCATAAGGATTATTTAAGTATACTTAAGAGTATGAGCTATGCTAAAATACTCATAGCGGCGGCGCTGTCAATATCTGCGTCGGCGTGGTGTACAGGATTTGACGGCTCTGCCTTTGTTAGACTATGTATATCGGCAGTGCTTTTCTTTGGCATATATGTGGTTGCGCTGCTCATCATGCGGGAGCGTCTGTGTTGTGATTGCCTTAAGCGAGTCTGTGCATATATAAAATCTCGATGATGTTGGGGGTCAGGATTTCCCTAAGCTTAACCCATTTGCAATAGTATCACCTCGATATGAAGCGTAAGAAATTAGAATTTACCATAACCGTGTCCATATATATGCTGACAGCCATTGTAAGTGCCTTGCTTGCGATAGCTGTTCTTTCAGGTCATGGCAAGCTTACCGTGGGCTTCTTGAGGACTCAGGGTCTTGTTACGGCGATATTTCCGGTAGTTGTAGCCGAGGGTTTCATGCTGTTTATGAC
>CAVHZK010000085.1:0-5061 GCA_963640215.1 bacterium
TCGCTATGCTGGGCTTCCTGTTCACTATGGCATCTACGAGCTCACGGTGCTGTTCAAAGGTCTTCTGTCTTGTGTCCATCTTTCTGTCGAACAGTATGTATTTCCAGTGCTCGCGTATGGATCTGATAGTGATGGCTGAGATTATGCCGGACAGACTGCTCAATAGCTCGTTGCCGCAGGCTCCGCCTATCGCAGAATGCAGCTCATTGTCGAGCTCGCTTAGGCGATTGCCATCCGTACAGTTACGCATCTCTCGGATAATCCGCCTTAACACTCTGACGTCCGACTCCGTGCGGCATCTGGCTGCTTTCTCAGCTATACCGGTCTCAATAATCTTGCGTATCTCCATGATGTCCGGCACATCCGTCTTATCATCATGCAGCGCGAGCATCATCAGAGTAAATATCATATTGTCGCCGCCCATGCCTGCCTTGAGGAAGGTACCCTCGCCCCTGCGGCTCTCCACTATGCCGACAAGCTCCAACGCACCATATACCTGCCGCACGCTTGCCCGCGGTACATTTAACGCTTGAGACAGCTGATTTTCGCTCGGCATCTTATCTCCGGTCTTGAGACGATTGGCATATACGGATGAAATAATCTTCTCGGTAATCAGTCTCTGTCGTTCTGTTTTGGAGTACCCATTCATCTGACGCTCTGAATATTCTTCCTCAATCACTCAAAGGATTGCTTATGAGGTTATCCTCTGCATCAAATAGCAGCTCATGGAAATCACCGACAAATTCAATGTCGTCTCGTTTCTTTAACTCCTCATAAAGTCCCTTGGACACAAGGAATTTGCCCTCATGCAGAGTACTGTCTATCACGCATACCTTGACTGTATCGTCTGTTTTCTCGCCCTCGAGCCGCCTGAGTCCGTTAATGCAATTCATGCCGGTCTCTATAGCCGCTCTGTCAGTTGGCGCCGTGTACGGTATCTTTATCTTCTGTAAGAAGGTTGTCGTAAGTCCGTTGGTATAGGTCGTATTGAAGTCAATCTTGTCGTAGTATTTCTTGGTTATGATGTCGACCTGTCCTACGCCTATGGCATTGCCGTGGCTGGTAGGCGTAAGGTCTAAGAGCGCAATCTTATCTATCAGCGGATCTCCCTTAAAGTCCTCATTCTCGCCTGCCGCGAAGAGCTTCTCCGGCTCATACAAGCCCCATACGCCGTATCTGCCTATCATATTGCAGTCTACTCCGGTACCGCTTATCTCCTTGCCGCCGCGCCTTATGACTAGGAAATCACAGGTCTTGAACGGGAGATGCGGGAATAGCTTGTCTGCCATCTTGAATAGCTCCGGCTCTCTGTCCGGGATGTCTCTTCCCTCAACCACCTCTATGTAGCCTAATTTATCCTCCTGATTCTCCAAGAGTGCCACACCGCAGATAACATTTACCTCCGGATTGCGGCATACATAGCTGCCGTTAACCGGGATGACATTGGTGAGTCCCCATACGCCCAGCTTGTGGACATATTGAGCCATCACTCTCTTCCCCATACCTATGGTCATCATCTTGAGCAGGCCGCTCTCGGTCTTGTTATTATGATCTGTGTGCTTCTTGATGCGGTTGACTACTATTACTCCGTCCGCTTCCCACGCATTTTTATCTATGTAGCATGGCGTGCCAAGCTCCGTGTCTCCGATATAGACAGGCTCTATCTCCGAGAGTATCGGACACTTAATCACCTCGTCCGTGTACCCAAGGCTCCTCAGCATCTCCTCCTGTCCCTTAGAGGTGGCGCCTGCATGACTGCCCATGGATGGAAATATAAATGGCTCACCTCCGCAGTCCTTGACCTCCTGCACTATCTGCGCTATGACTGCAACCATGCCGTCAACGCCGCGGCTGCCTGCGGTTATTGCTATGCGCATACCCGGCTCGATGTAATCCCTAATTCCGAACTGCGCCAGCTTGCGGCTCACCTCGGCTCTCGGATCCTCCACGTGCGGTACGTCCTTATAATGCTGAACTGCCTTGATTACCTTGGGAATCTTCATCTCTGCCACCATCTTGCCTTGTTGCCATTCCTGTACAGCAGATTATAGATTTGTCTCGTGTTATATAGAATCTGTTGGCGCCAACTTTGTATGGTTGTGGTCTATGTATGCAGCTACCAGCGCCGGGGTATGTATAAGATATGTTTTCCTGTCGGCAGACATGAAAGGAGCTGCTTTACAGCAGCTCCTTGTTCTTAAGTATTTCTTTGATAACTGTGGTCTTGGGATCCTCGGCGTCTATCAGGACTCTTGCCTTGAGCACTTCCTGCCCCTTGGTAGCGGCAGCTTCGAGTCTCTCTATGAGCTTGAGCTTGGCTGCCTCGTCGTGAGTGCCGCTTTGCTCCCCGCTGATATATGCCTCTCCGGCTTTAATCAGCTCCTCGTCCGGCAGTGAGGAACCGGCACCGCAGAAAAAATACGTATCAAGCGCCAGCTTCTCTCCCTCTACAATCTCAGATATTTTCTTTAGTAATTCATCCTTCATAACTTTTGCTCATCCTACTAATAATGCTTATGCACCGCAGCATAAACCGCGATGCATAAGCCATGATAAGGGGTATGATGTATGTATCTTCCTTAGTCAGCAAACAGCTTGGCCGGATCAGGCAGCTCCACCTCGAGCGGATATACTGCCTTGGAAACATTTACAAGATTGATGTAGTCAACATTTCCAGCAAGAATATTGTTGCCCCATGTGCCGCATCCCTCGGATACCGCAGGTGAGAGATTGTTGGTCTTGGGTCCCCAAGCGTCGGGTGTAGGCTGGTTGATAAGCACACGCGCTACCGGTATTCTCTCTGCATAATACTTGATGTGCTCCTCATTATGCGAATAAATACCTGCCGTGTGTCCGATACCACCGGACTCTTCCATATTGTTGATAGCCATCTCGACTGCGTGCTCGAAGGTATCATATCCCGTGATGGATACGATAGGTCCTAAGATCTCCTCGTTGAGCGGGTCTGATGCGCCTACAGTCTTGACCTTGAGTGCGATAACCTTGGTGTCAGCCGGTATGTCGAAGCCTGCTGCCTTGGCAATAACGGGAGCATCCTTACCTACAAGCACAGGATTGGGCTTGCCGGTCTCCATGAAGAGTACATCTCTGAACTTGGCAACATCTGCCTCATCCTCGTATACTACCATGCCTGCCTCTCTGAATGCGTCAACGACCTCAGCTTCCTTCTCCTCGGGATAGAGGAAGAGGTTCTGACCGTCGCAGAGTATGCCGTTATCGGAACCGACTGCAACAACTGACTTCTGTGCGCAGTCCTTGATGTCATAATCTCTGTCAAGTATAACGGGCGGGTTGCCGGGTCCTACGCCGTAAGCCGGTGTGCCGCTGCTGTATGCTGCCTTGGTAAGTCCGAATGAACCTGTGGCAAGTACGAGATCTGCCTTGCTCATGAGCTCTGCCGAATGCGGAATGGTGGGATCCTCAACTATCTGTAAGAGATCCTCCGGCGCTCCGCACTTCTTGAGTGCCTCACGGATAAGATTAACTGTATGCGTGGAGCTGTTCTTAGCTCTCGGTGCAGGACAGATAATGGTTGCGTTCTTGCCCTTCATGGCGTGCATGAAATTGCCGAGCGGAGTAACATTAGGGTTGGTAGCCGGTGTGATGGCTGCGATAACGCCTACCGGATGAGCTATCTCGATGGTGCCGGTTGCCGGATCCTCATTGATGATGCCAACGGACTTCTTGTCCTTGAGATAATCCCAGAATGTAGCCGGTGTATCTGTATTCTTGGCGATCTTGTCCTCATAGAATCCGAGTCCAGTCTCGTCTACAGCCTCTCTTGCAAGCTCCTCTGCGTGCTTGTATATAGTCTTGGCTGCCTCGTATACAAGCTTGTCTACCTGTGCCTGATCGTAATCCTTAACAGCGTCCACTGCTGCCTTGGCTTTAACGACCATCTCATCAATAGTAAGTGCCATATTGTTCCTCCTTTGCAAAATATATAAATGAATATTGCCTCTAAAACCCTGTTTTACAGGCTGAGCCTCCACGTTGGAAAGATAGCATTGACTCTGACATCATTTTATACTTATCCCATTCGAAAATAAACCTTATAGATTCAATCCCTTTCATAAAAATTATTTATGGATACTGTCTCATTTTACATGGAAGCAGGTAAATGGCGTGTGGTTAGGCATTTCCGACAACTTTTGTGCGCCGCGCATAATTTTTCTTTACAAAACAGATAAAAAAATCGAATAAAGAGATAAGAAAAGCCGAGCCTCGATGGGCTCGGCTAAATATCTTGTAGGATTACGAGAGCACGCAAGTGCGTAGCAATCCATACTTTTACGACAATAAGTGTTGACGGATGGCAGTGCAAGCTGCGTGTTTACACACAAGGGTGTATAGACACTTGGCAAGCTGCAAATGCTCGAGTATGGTTGCTATATACGTTCCGCTATATGCTACCTGTTACGACTCTTTTTCCACCTTGTCATAGGTAAAGGTATTGAGGAAGCTCTGCGCGCGCTGAGTCTTGGGATGCTCGAAGAACTCCGTCGGCGTACCCTCCTCGACTATCTTGCCGTTATCTATGAATACCACGCGGTCTGCGACCGCCTTGGCAAAGGACATCTCGTGAGTGACTATCACCATGGTTCTGCCCTGCTTGGCAAGAGACAGGAGTACGTCCAATACCTCTCTCACCATCTCCGGATCGAGTGCTGCCGTCACCTCATCAAAGAGCAGCACCTCGGGATGCATGATGAGCGAACGCACTATGGCGACTCTCTGCTTCTGCCCGCCGGAGAGCTGGCGCGGATAGTTATCTCTCTTATCCTTGAGACCCACGCGATCGAGCAACTTCAGTGCCTCGTCCTCTGCATCGGCTCTGTCCCGCTTCTGCACTAACATCGGCGCCAATGTGACATTCTGCAATATGGTCTTGTGCGGGAAAAGCTCATAGCTCTGGAAAACCATGCCTATCTTCTGGCGCAGCTCCGTTATCCTCTTGGACCTAGGATCTACTATCTCTCCTCTGTAGCTGATACTGCCTCCCTGTATGGGCTCCAAAGCATTGATGCAGCGCAGCAGAGT
>CAVHZK010000086.1:0-3205 GCA_963640215.1 bacterium
ACTCATCAGCTCATGCTCAGTGTTAATGAGTATGAGCTTGCTGTACGGAAGGCTCTGTATCTTAAGCATCTCAAAGAGCCTTAGGAATTTCTCCCCCGGCTTGTAGGTAGGTATAATGATGTCATAGGTGTTGATAGCTCTCATGTGGTATTGGATGTACCTTATTTCCTTATCGATCCAAGGATTGCGAGAGTGCCTAAGCACGCAGCAATCCGTCACCCTTAGACCATGTTGCGCCAACAAAAGCAATGGCATGGTTGTTTGCTTACGTCACTTTACTTGCGAAAGGTCTATTTGCATAGAATCAACTTCTATACCTTCAGCGGAGCCTGCTCAAGGCAAGCTTACAGCACAGCGCAAAGCAAAGCGTGGCGATAAGCATGTAGCAGGGATATATGAGTGCTGCACCGCTTAGCCCCATACGGCTTACCGCTATATTGCTCGATATACAGGCAACGACAGCAACGCAGCAATATATCGCAAATATCAGCTTCTGTCTCCGCATGATGATGAGTATATAGTAATACAGATTAGATACGGCATAACAGCAGCCGCCTGCGATGATACCTACAAATAATATACTCTTGGAGCTCAGTGCCCCGCTATATCCTGCCCCGAGCATATATTCAAGAACTGTAAGCACGGGCTTACCGAGCACCAAGGCTCCCAATACGGCAGCAACAGACAGCGCCATAACGGCTATCAGCAGCTTCCTTAGCACAGCCTCAAATTCCTCGTAATTCTTCCTTGCATATATAACTGACAGTCTTGTCATATATGGTCTGATGATGAAATTTGCCGCCAGATATATGACCGAGGTCGGCATGAAGAGTATATTGAAGATGCCATTGTCCGCATCCGTAAGGAAGCTGTCTACGGCATATTTGGCAGCTGAAAATATATAGAAATCAACGAACACAGACAGGAATAATAGTAAGGTGCTGCGCAAAAGCTTAGAGACAGCGCCGCTGTTGAGGCTCGTATTATGAAATACCTGCTTCTCGGTATAGAGTTTAAAGATAGCTATGCACACAAACTGCATAAATACCGCCGCAGCGCAGGCTATAAGCACATCCTTAGACACTGCCAGCACCACTGTCAGCACCACAGAGGCGAGCACAGTACGAAGAGAGAGCTCCTGACCCGAGAGCCAGAGCACTCCCACTCTCTGACATTCCGACTCATATACATCAGCCACGCCGTCAGCTATCTTGTAGAGCGCAAGCAGCATCACTATCGCAGCCTTGTGCAGGCTGTAGCTCCCCGCAAAATGCATTGCGGCAAGATAGACTAAAGCTGCCGCCGTTGCAGTCAGAGCAGTGATAAGACGCACTCTCCTGTAATCAGCGAAGCTGTACTCATACGAGGCATCCGTGATATGAAAGGGTCTGATACCAAAATAAGCTATGATGAACATCTGCTGACCAAAGGTCGAGAATCCGAATCCAAATATGCCTCCGTCATCAGGCCCGGCTATGTTCATGACGGCAAACGCCAAAAACATCGAGGAAAGCGCATATATGCCGCTTCCCACGGTGTTCCATAGATAGTCCTTCCTGATTGTATTATCTGTGCCGCTCATGGATGTCAATGCTCCGCTATGATGGAGCTCACCATCCTGAGCATATATTTGGCTGCCTTCAAGGGCTTAAGATATGATGCGCCATTTTCCCTGTCGGCAACTCTCACCGGGACCTCTGCGGCACGTACACCCTGCCTGATCAGCCTTGCCACAGTGTCAGGCTCCGGTGCAAGGTCAGTGTACTTGGCAAAAAGCCTTATAAGCCTCCTGTTGTAGAGCCTCAGCCCGCAGGTGGGATCCGTAACCCGTACGCCAGTCCTAAACCATATCGCCATCCTGATAATATGTGAGCCAAGTCTGCGCGTAAAGCTCATATGATTGTCAAGCCCTGCAAATCTCGAGCCCATGACCAAGTCATAGCCCTCGTCAGCCTTGCGCTTCATAGCCTCTATATACTCAGGCCTGTGCTGACCGTCTCCGTCGAATTGCACGGCATACTTATAATCCATACTGGCAGCATACTTCATACCGTTATGAAAGCACATAGTAAGCCCCATGTTCTTAGGCAGAAAAACGGTATTATAATTGCGATAGGCACATATCCTGTCCGTTCCGTCCGTCGGTCCGTCCGTGACTACCACATAATCAAACTGAGGGTAGTCTGCCACAAGCTCATCCACCACACGTTCTATATTGCCCGCCTCGTTATATGCGGGGATGATGAGGAGCACCTCGCTCTTATCCTTAGCACTCTTTTCCCTATCACTCTTGCTATTGGCACTATTATTTCTTTCAGCATCCTCACTGATGCCGTCAGTCCTTAGTGAGTCTGTGGCTCTTAAGCTGCTTATATCAGTATTATCCTTGTCGTGCGCACTGTTATATACGCTTTCCCTGCTTTTATCCATGCGCGTATAATACCATAAATATAGTGCTTAGTAAACGCACAAAGAAACAGACACACTCTAAGAGCATGTCTGTCTCACTGTCTTATAAAATATTAAGAGGTACTAATATTCAGACCTTACTTATTCTTGCTAAGCTCGAAGGTTCCGCCGATAGTTCCCTTGCCGCCGATGAGCTTCAATGTGTCGCCCGATACTGAAGCTGTATAAGTACCATCAGTTGCCTTGCTGCTTACGAAATCAAGTGAGAGCTGGTCTCCCTCTATCTTGTAGCTGAAAGCATAGTCTTCATCCGGAAGAATGAGCTTGCCCTTGCTGCTCTCTCCGAAATTAAGGCTTGTTCTCTCGTCTACTGACCATGTGCCGATTATAGCTGAATCAAGCTTAGCCTCAGACTTAACCTCTGCTGCTGTAGTCTCCTCAGCTGCTGTGGTCTCGGTCTCAGTTGTCTTGGTCTCTTCCTTAGCTGCTGTAGTCTCCTCAGCTGCATCCTCAGAGCTCTTCTCTGTAGCCTTGGTCTCCTCCTCAGCTGCTGTAGTTTCCTCAGCTGCCTTGGTCTCTTCCTCAGCTGCTGTAGTCTCCTCAGCTGCCTTGGTTGTCTCCTCTGCTGCTGTAGTCTCCTCAGCCTTAGTTGTCTCTTCAGCTACCTTGGTTGTCTCCTTCGCAGTTGTCTCAGGAGCCTCTGTAGTAGCCTCAACCGTAGCTGTTGCCTCTGCATTCTTCTCAGCCATAGCTGTCATAGGCAGAGCCATGAGCAGCATGCCGGCTACGATGATAG
>CAVHZK010000087.1:0-10894 GCA_963640215.1 bacterium
GCCGGAGCAGCCTTAACGACTGCGGCTCTTTGCACCTTGCCTGATCTGAGGCATGAGGTGCAGACATACATCTTCCTGTTGCCTGCCTCTGTCTGAACATTAACTCTCTTAATGTTAGGCTTCCACATCTTGTTGGATCTTCTATGTGAATGGCTGACTGCGTTACCGAACAGCACCGACTTGCCACAAACATTGCACTTTGCCATCGTAGCCACCTCCTCTGCTAAAAAATGCACGACTGATATATTATCAGATAAAAATCATAAATGCAAGCATTTTATCTATTGCTCAGCTGCTTGTCTATAGCTGCCGCCGCCGTCTTGCCGGCTCCCATGGCTGAGATAACCGTAGCCGCTCCTGTGACTGCATCTCCTCCTGCATATACCTGATCCTTGGATGTGAGTCCGCCCTCATCTACAACTATGCCTCCGCGGCTGTTGACCTCGAGTCCTGCCGTCGTAGACTTGATGAGTGGATTGGGCGAGGTACCTATAGCTATGATGACCGTATCCACCGGGAGCTCCCACTCCGAGCCCGGTACCGGTATGGGCTTACGTCTGCCCTTCTCATCAGGTTCTCCAAGCTCCATCCTGACGCATCTAAGCGCCTTGATAGAACCGTTACGCGGGTCCTTAGCATCCTC
This sequence comes from bacterium, assembly GCA_963640215.1. Lineage (GTDB taxonomy): Bacteria > Bacillota > Clostridia > Lachnospirales > Lachnospiraceae > Avilachnospira. The sequence goes on from CAVHZK010000087.1 coordinate 644, forward strand.
CTTATTATCGTAGGCTACTATCTCCACAGGATTATTGAGGAGTCTAAACTGTATGCCCTCCTTCTGTGCGTGCTCAACCTCTTCCTCACGCGCCGGCAGCTCCTCCATGGAACGGCGGTATACTATGTAGACATTTTCAGCACCGAGTCTGAGCGCTGTCCTTGCCGCATCCATAGCGACATTACCAGCACCTACTACAGCCACATTTCCGCCCTTCTTGATGGGGGTCGTGGGCTTGTCTATATAAGCCTTCATCAGATTGGAACGCGTCAGGAACTCATTGGCCGAATACACTCCCTTAAGCGACTCGCCCGGTATATTGAGGAAGTTGGGCAGTCCCGCACCAGAGCCTATAAATACAGCCTCGTATCCCATCTCAAAGAGCTCGTCTATGGTGAGCGTCTTACCTATAATTACATTTGTCTCAAAATCAACGCCGAGCGCCTTAAGTCCGTCTATCTCCTTGGCAACTATAGCCTTCGGCAGTCTAAACTCCGGTATGCCGTATACCAATACGCCGCCTGCCTTATGCAACGCCTCATATACCGTGACCTCGTAGCCCTTCTTGGCGAGGTCTCCGGCGCAGGTAAGTCCGGACGGACCCGAGCCCACTATGGCCACCCTGTGTCCGTTGGATATAGGCTTCGCCGGTGCTTCCTTGCTGTGCTCATTATGGTAATCTGCCGCAAATCTCTCGAGCCTGCCTATGCCTACCGGCTCGAACCTTATGCCCATGGTACACCTACTCTCGCACTGCTTCTCCTGAGGGCAGACACGGCCACATACAGCAGGCAGCGACGAGGTGCGCGTGATGACCTTATACGCCTCCTCGAATCTGCCCTCCCTGATATGGTGTATGAACTCCGGAATACTGATATTTACAGGACATACCTCGACGCAGGGACTGTTCATGCAGTTTAAGCACCTCTTGGCCTCCTCGACTGCTATCTCCGCCGTATATCCCAATGCCACCTCTCTGAAATTGTGCGCTCTCTCCTCCGGCGCCTGCGAGGGCATCTCATGCTTCTTATCCTTCATAACAGCACTCCTTATACCTGCTTAAACAGATTGCACGCCTCGTCGTAGGCATGTCTCTCGTATTCGTTGTACATGCGGCTCCTCGATATCGCATTGTCGAAGTCAATCTCATAGCCGTTGAAGTCAGGTCCGTCTACACATGCAAATGCGGTAACATCGCGGTCTTCCTTATGCAGCACCACCCTGCAGCCTCCGCACATGCCTGTGCCGTCCACCATGATAGGCGCCATTGATACGGTTACAGGCGCATTATATTCCTTGGCAGTAAGCACTGTATATTTCATCATTATCAGAGGACCGGTAACTATGATCATATCGAAATGCTCACCCTGCGAGAGTAGCTCCTTAAGCGGCACAGTGACATTACCCTCTCTGCCGTAGGAGCCGTCGTCTGTCATGACTATCAGCCTGTCAGAGCAAGCCTTGAACTCGTCCTCAAGTATGACCAGCTCCTTACTGCGGAAGCCTGCTATGGATGTAACCTCGGCTCCGAGCCTGTGCAATTCCTCTGCAACCGGCAGAGCTATGGCACAGCCTACACCTCCGCCTACTATGCACGCCTTCCTGATGCCCTCAGTCTCGGTTGCATTGCCCAAGGGTCCCACGAAATCCTGTATATATCCGCCCTCCGGCACCTTGTTGAGCTTCACCGTAGTAGCACCGACCACCTGGAAGATAACCCTCACGGTTCCTCTCTCCCTGTCGCAGTGCGAGACCGTGAGCGGTATCCTCTCTCCGTCCTCATCTACTCTCAATATAATGAACTGTCCCGGCTTGGCCTTGGCAGCAACGAGCGGCGCCTCCACCTCTATCATCGTCAATGTGGGCCGCAGCGCCTTTCTGCTGACTATCCTGTACATTGCATCCTCCCGAATCTATCTCCGTATCTTCGTCCCAAATCCGTCATTTTTACCAACGAACTGACGGTTTTTGGTCTGTTCTTCGTTAATAACTACTATAGTCCTTATACTACTTTGTGGCAACTAGTTTTTTGTCACTTACAGCCTCGTCACAGTCGTCCACGTAAGTCCTATCATGCACGCTGCAAATGCTATAAACCACCTGTTGCATAACGCCCTGTATGCCCCCGGCACCGTAGGATTGCTACTTATAAATTCCTTAATACTGCCCCTGTATCTTACAGCCAATACTATGCCGAGCACTATGCTGCCCAACATCAGCATGAGAGCGATGGCTACATAGACTGCCTCGGGCAATACCTCCTGCAGATACAATAGCAGCTCCCCGTATATACCGTTATTGATTATATGCAATATGAGTGACGCCCATATTGAATACTCTGCCGCCACATATCCGAGTATAAGTCCTGCCGCAAAGGTGAAAAATATCTGCTCCACATCCGCGTGCATGAGGCTAAACATTACTGCCGATATAAGTACGGCATAGGCCTTACCCAAGGGACGTAGGGCATTAAGCAGGAAGCCCCTGAATACAAGCTCCTCTATGGCAGGTCCTACGAGCAGAGCGTAGAGCAATATAAGCCTGCCAACAGTATAATCCATTTCCGCCGCAGGGCTCGCCATGACAGTATAACCTATGGCATTAAATATAAGCTCTGCTATGCTCTGCACTATCATAGCCAAGAGCTGCACTATGTACATCAGTGCCGCAAAGCTTATGCAGGCGCGTATGCCAAAATGCCGATGCCGGTGGAAGATGACAGATCTCTGGCTCTTCCAAGTGCTGCTGCCGTACTCTGCGGTTATTGACTCGTTGCCATATATATCGGTATCTTGAGTCTTGGTATTGTCTGCTTCAGCTTTGTCTGCTTCGGCGCTGCTGATCTGCACATCGACCGCTGCGGCAGCGGCGTTGGAATCAGTGTCATTTGCCTCGGCAGGATCCAAGTCACTCCCATCGCCACGACCATTATTTCCGTGTGTTTCTCGACGCTTAGATGACCACCAGACTCCATACGGCACAAGCGCTCCATCGTAAGCTTCCTGCACATACAGCCACAATACTACCGCGCCGGAGAGCACTGCAGCTAACATGCACAGTCCGTTCATCATGTTGGCATAATCCATCAGTTCTGGCAGCAGACTGATGACAAAAGAGCCGCTATATGCCATGCCCAGCTGCACGGCATACAGCACGAGCATGTATATATCTACGCCGAGGCAGCTTAGAGCTACTATACGCTTAACTGCTGCATCCTGTTCTCTCACGCCTTGCACGCTCCCATGATCGCATCATAGAGCTCATCATATTCCTCATAGGCCTCAAGGTCGCTGCGGTCTGCCTTGATCTTGTCTGTGGACTTAAAAAGGAAGCCAGCCTTGGACGCATCTATCATACCGAGATCATTATAGCTGTCACCGCTTGCTATGGTATCAAAGCCTATGGACTGCAGGGCCTTGACCGTGCTGAGCTTGGATTTCTCCACCCTCATCCTATAGCCTGTTATCTCACCGTCTGCCGCTACCTCCAAGGTATTGCAGAATATGGTAGGATATCCCAGCTTCTTCATGAGCGGCATTGCAAACTGCTCGAAGGTATCGCTAAGGATAAGCACCTGCACATTTGCTCTAAGCTTATCTAAGAACTCCTTCGCGCCCGGTATCGGGTCTATACCTGCTATAACCTCCTGTATCTCCTTAAGTCCGAGTCCATGCTCCTTAAGTATAGCTATGCGGTATTTCATGAGCTTGTCATAGTCGGGCTCATCGCGCGTAGTCCTCTTTAACTCCGGTATACCCGTTGCCTCTGCAAATGCGATCCATATCTCGGGAACCAATACTCCCTCCATATCCAGACATACTATATTCATACTTATATCTCCATTTCTCCGCCTTTAGGCAGAAAGTCTCGCTCTAATGTATTGTCAAACGGCTATGCACATAGCAATCCGTAAGTTTTAGAGTATATGGCGCCTGCAAACACGCAGGCATGATGGTTAACTCAGAATCCTCTCGCCCACTCAGGTCTTAGGTCTACATTGCCGGACAGTGCCTCATCTATCTGGTGTATCAATGCTGCCTTGTCGTCATTCAGTGTACCCTTAAGCGTCAGATAGTTGGACGCGTGATTCATGCGGAATACGCAGCCCGGGCAGTCCATGTGACTGATCAGCTCTCTTGTCTCCTTCAGTACCTCTACGGCATCGAGCAGAGTAAAGCTGCCGTCTCTCGTCCACTGCTCCAAGGGCGTGCCCTCGTGTACCTCCAAGGTAAGGACGCCTACATACTCAGGATTCATGGCAGAGAGTGCCTTGGCTGTGCCCTCTACATGCTCCTTGGAGAGCTTCACGCCGCCGAGCCCAGCTATAGCCGTCACAGAGAGCTGCATACCTGCCGCCTTGGCCTTCAAGCCTCCCTCCACTATCTGCGCCGAGGTAAAGCCCTTGGTCATCAGCTTAAGCACCTCGTCGGAGCCTGATTCAAGTCCTAAGTATACCATAGTGAGTCCGTGCTCACGCAGTTTCTTTAGCTCCTCCGGCTTCTTGATAAGGAGACTGCCGGGCGAGGCATAGCTCGTCACTCTCTCCACCTTGGGATAGAGACTCTTTATCTCATCAAGTATGACTACGAGGTCGTCAGTCTTCCTTATAAGAGCATCGCCGTCCGCAAGAAATATACGCCTTACTCTTTTTCCGTAAGAGCTTGCCGCCACCTCACGTATGTCATTTAAGACATCCTCAGTAGGTCTGTTATAGAAGCGCTTCTCCTTGTACATGGTACAGAAGGCGCAGGTATTGTGACTGCAGCCCAAAGTAACCTGTATAATCAAGCTTGCCGCCTCACTCGGCGGTCTGTATACATCACCGTAATATTGCATATTGATGCCTCTCCTTGGTAAATAAACATTCATTCATGCCTGCGTGCTTGCAGGCAGCACATACAATAAAAATATGGATTGCTGCGCGCTTGCAGACAGCACATATAACAAAAACACAGATTGCTACAAGCTGCCAGTGCTCCTTACACCGCAGCCTGAGAGCCGGAGTCTTGTGCCCCTGACTCATCCGCTATTGCCTTCACTTTGCGCGCCGCAAGCTCATAGCTTAGCTCCCAAGGCTTGCCGTCGACATCTACCTTGACCCGCTCGCCCTTAATGAGTCTTGCAAATTCCTCATCACTTATAATATATTCACTGCCGCTTAGCATTACAGCCTTATATGCTCCGACGCCGCAGCCTTGCTTGTAGCCTGAGCAGAAGAAGCCCTTGGCTCCTGAGAGTATCGCACCGCCGCATTCCGGACATTTTCCTACTATGCGATATTGCCTGCCTGCGGCAGATGTAGCTGGCGCCAAGCTCCTGCTCTCGGTATTTCGCTCCCTGCTTCCTGCAGCAGCTGTTGCAGCAGTATAATCGCGTGACTTAGCGCCGTCATTGCCTACCCTAAGTCCCTTGATATCCTCTATCATGGTGCGGATGTCGCGGCGCATACCCTCCTCGAAGCTCTCCAAGGCTAACTCGCCGCTCCTTATCTGCTCTAAGCGCTCCTCCCATTCGGCAGTCATGTCGACCTGACATATCTTCCTGTCCTTGAGTCGCTCGTATATGTGCATACCGTCCTCGGTCGGCACTATATACTCTGTTCTCTTCTCCTTGCGACGCGCAAGGTATTTGTCGCGCCTTATGAGTTCCTCTATGATGGACGCCCTCGTAGCTGAGGTGCCTATCTTCAGCGCCCTGCCGAGCGCCTTGTGACTCATATCGGTAAGGAACCTATGCGGCGCCTCGCATACGGCTATTAGGTCGGCATCGGTAAATCTCTTGGGGCAGCTCGAGGTTTTCTCATTTATATCGAAGCCCTCAGTCTCTAAGCTATCTCCCTGCTTGTGCTGAGGTATCAAAGCGTCATTTATCTTGGTGTTAAATATCTTACTGTATCCCTCGTCAACCAGACTCTTGCCTGTGCTCTTGAAATTATGCCCGCTTATATCTGCTATGAGCTCAACCTTTCTCTGCACCATGGGCGGCAGGAATATGGCTGCAAACTGCCTGCATATAAGCCTGTATATGTCCTGCTGCTCCTTGCTTAATTTGGCAAAATCCGGTCTGTAGGTCGTTGGTATCAGCGCGGAGTGTCCTGCCTCCTGCAGCTTCTTGTCATTTACCCATTTCTTGGAGCTAAGCACGCGCTTAATATCGCCGTTACTTATAGTCTTGATGAAGTCTGCAAGCTCAGGCACGCTCATGGAGGATTTCAGCAGGTCGTAGAGCCTCTCGTTACTCGATATGTATTCGCAGTCGGTTCTCGGATAGGACACATATCCTCTCTCATAGAGGGACTGCACTATCTCAAGAGTCTTGGAGGAGCTGTATCCCAATTTACCGGCAGCTATCTGTAATGAAGCAAGCTTATATAGCTTAGGCGGCTGCGTCACCTGCTTACGTGAGCTGTATCTGAGCACCTTGGCAGAGCCCTGTAAGGTCTTGATTAAGTCCTCTGCCTCTTCCTTGGTGTCAAACCATATCAGCCCCGCGCCCTCTTCCTTGTCCTCAGAGTCGCCCTCACGTGTTGATTCCGATGTATCCTTGGAGCTGCCGCCTGATGTATCAGCCGCAGCGTTCCCCTTTCCCTTGGTGCCGCCCTGTGTGTCTCCGGTAGACTTCGCCTCGTCCAATATACCGGCCTCCGCAAGCTGCCCGTCGAAGCCCTCTACATACCTCACCTTGACGCCGTATACGGTAGATGGCACGAAGTTCAATATCTCAAGCTCACGCCGACAAACTATAGCCATGATGGGAGTCTTGACTCTGCCGCAGGCTACACGGGAGTTCATCCTGAGACTTGCCGCACGCGAGATATTCATGCCTACCCTGTAGTCCGAATGCTGTCTTGCATACGCCGCCTTAAGGAGATTTACCAGCATCGGATCCTTGTCATCGTCACGCAGAGACTTAAGCGCCTCTAACACCTTGGGCTCCGTGGTATCATTTGACCAAAAGCGCTTAACGGGGAGGGTCTTGCCGAGATCCTGCTCCAACTTAGAGAGCACTATACGTATGAGGAGCTCTCCCTCCTGATCAGGGTCTCCCGCGTTGATTATGAAATCATAATTGCCGGAGGCAAGCTTCTTCCGTATAGCCTCATAGCGCTCGGAGGCGGTCAGGAAATTACCTCTCTTTTGCTCCTGTATGAGCTTGTAGCGCCAGCCCCCCAGGCCCTCCGGCTCTATAGGGAGTGTCTGCCACGACCATTTCTTGAGCCGCTCATCCATCTCATCCGGCAGTACCAAAGTAAGGAGATGACCGCGTTGTTCCATGAAATCAATCTCGCACGGCATCTCCTTTATATATTTTCTGTATACTGCCTCAATGGTACGTCTGAGGCTTGGCTTTTCCGCTATCAGCAGTGCACGCATGTGTTAAAAGGTCTGATACCAGCAATTTTTTTGAAGCTTGCGGGAGCGCATCGCGCGGGGCAAGCTGATATCTTTTAGCTTAAACGGTATCAAAGTCCTGTGTATCAGGTGTTCTTGATATCTATGTATGCCTTCACGACTCTGACCAGATGTGAATAGCTCATCTTGCCCGTATTGAGGCAGAGGTCATAATTCTTGGCATCATCCCAGCCATGACCCGTATAATACTTATAATATTCCTCGCGCTGCTTATCGATCTCACGCTTACGCTCTATGAGTATGTCACTGGAATCAGCCATGGTCTGCTTCAGTCTGTGCAGGCAGTCCGCCTCCGACGCATACATATATATCCTTGTAACATAATCCTTGTCCTTAAGTATATAGTCGGCGCAGCGTCCTACAAATATGCAGTCCTCAGTCTCAGCTATGCGTCTTATCACCTCAGCCTGCAGCTCGAACAGATTATCGTCTGATGTAAATGCGCTGTGGCCGGGCTCTAAGGCTCTGCCCTTGTATTTGCCTGATGCGGACAGAAATATCTTCCGCACCTTCTCGTCTATACGTCCGAACAGCTCCTCATTTACACCGCTCTGATCCGAGGCGAGACGCAATATCTCCTTATCATATACCGGTATGCCGAGCTCCTCTGACAGTCTCTTTGCCATGGTGTGTCCGCCGGAGCCGTAGCTCCTTGCTATAGTCAGTACCAGTCTCTTGTCGCTCATATCACCCTCCGTTACTCCACAGTTACACTCTTAGCTAAGTTCCTCGGCTTGTCAACGTCGAGTCCCTTGGCTACACTTACATAATAACCCAAGAGCTGCAATGGCACAACAGCAAGGCTTGCCGCAAAATGTGGATCTGTCTTGGGTATGTACATCACGAAATCCGCACTGTCCTCTATGCTGTAATTGCCGTAATTGGTCAGCGCAGTAAGATATGCCCCGCGGCTCTTGCACTCTATCATATTGGAGAGAGTCTTCTCGTATAAGTCAGGCTGAGTCAGCAGCCCTATAACCAAGGTGCCCTGCTCTATAAGACTTATCGTACCGTGCTTAAGCTCGCCTGCCGCATAAGCCTCACTATGGACATAGCTTATCTCCTTCATCTTGAGACTGCCCTCGAGACTCACCGCATAATCCACGCCCCTGCCGATAAAGAAGGCGTCATGCGCATTTGCCTGCTTAGCCGCAAACCACTGTATGCGCTCCTTGTCCTCCAATATCTTGTCTATCTTGTCCGGCAGAGTCATAAGCTCAGCTACAAGCTCTGTATATTTCTCCTTGTCGATACTGCCCCTTACCAATGCAAATTGGACTGCCAGCATATACATGACAGCAAGCTGAGTGCTGTATGCCTTGGTGGTGGCTACAGATATCTCCGGTCCCGCGAGAGTATAGAATACGTAATCCGCTTCACGCGAGATGGTAGAGCCGACAACATTTACAATAGCAAGCGTCTTGGCGCCCTGCGACTTAGCCTCTCTGAGCGCCGCGAGGCTGTCTGCCGTCTCACCCGACTGGCTGACTATCAATACCAAGTCACGCTCACTTAAGAGCAGCCTGCGGTACCTGAACTCTGACGCAAGCTCAACCCGCACCGGTATGCGGGCAAGGTCCTCTATGACATACTGCCCTACGACTCCCGTATGGTAAGCCGAGCCGCAGCCTACTATATGTATGCGTTCTATGCTCCTGATGAAATCATCACTGATGCCTATGCTCTCAAGACTGATGCTGCCGTCCTGCACGGCTGTGCCGAGAGTATCCCTCAGCGCCTTGGGCTGCTCGTGTATCTCCTTCATCATGAAATGCTCGAAGCCCGCCTTCTCGGCAGCCTCCGCATCCCAGGTTATCTCGGTGAGCTCCTTCTCTATCTCGTCTCCGTCAAGGTTGTAGAAGCTGACGCTGCCCTTCCTTAAGCACGCCATCTCCATATTGCCGATATAATACACCTTCCTCGTGTACTTAAGTATGGAGCTTGGGTCCGAGGCTAAGAAGCTCTCCCCGTCCGCTATGCCGATAATCATCGGATTATCCTTGCGGGCCGCAAATATCTCTCCCGGATAATCCTTGAACATGAATGCAAATGCGTATGAGCCTCTCATGCGCACCATGGCGTGATTTATCGCATCGACCGGGGTGTGCTCGTATTTCTTGTAATAATAATCGACAAGCTTGACAGCGATCTCCGTATCTGTCTCCGAATAAAAGCTATATCCCTTGCGTGTGAGCTTGTCCTTGAGCTCGCGGTAGTTCTCTATAATGCCGTTATGCACACCCACGACATTGTAATCGTCACTGCAATGCGGATGAGCGTTAAGCTCGCTCGGCTCTCCGTGAGTCGCCCATCTGGTGTGTCCTATACCACAGGTGCCCTTGACCGCCGTTCCGTCATTGGTCTTCTCCATGAGAGCCTTAAGTCTCCCCTTGGCCTTCACCACCTCCGGCTCTGAGTCTCCGTCCCTTACCGCTATGCCTGCCGAATCATATCCTCTATATTCGAGCTTAGACAGACACTCCAACAATATCGGCGCCGCCTGCCTGTCGCCCGTGAATCCAACTATTCCGCACATATATAACAAAACCTCCGGATTTCTGCGATTTAATTATGCCTTTTTTTCGGATTAAGGTCAATGACTTGAGCATGATATTTGATAAACATTAAAGCGGCAGCTACGATGTAAGACACCCTATCCGCCGGGATAAATGTCGGTGAAGCTAAATTCATTACATACAGAAAAACAATATTGAAAAAGGTTCGGCAGGGATAGGCTAAAGATTTAATCAGCTTTCCCTGCCGAACTGTATAAAGAAGGTTTCTGGTCCACCAGAGTCCAAAATGTCAAGGATTGTCGCAAACTTGTTTGCAAGACAAT
>CAVHZK010000088.1:0-2654 GCA_963640215.1 bacterium
GGCTTCCTTGAGATGGGAGTTTCGCCCGTGCAGGCTCCGGATGAGCCGACCTATATCTCTATTGATTTTGAGGCAGGCGCTCCTGTTGCATTTAACGGAGAGAAGATGAAGGCGTCCAAGATTATCGAGAAGCTAAACGAGGTCGGCGGCGCAAACGGCATCGGCATCATAGACATAGTAGAGAATCGTCTCGTCGGCATGAAGGATCGCGGCGTATATGAGACTCCCGGCGGAACCATATTGTATTTCGCGCACGAGCAGTTGGAGATGCTGACTGTCGATAAGGATACGCTTCACGAGAAGCAGAAGCTTGCGATTGATTTTGCAGATCTCATCTATAACGGCAAATGGTATTCACCGCTGCGTGAGGCCCTGCAGGCTTTTGCTGATGAGGCTGACAAGTATTGCACAGGTACGGTTAAGCTCAAGCTCTACAAGGGCAATATCATACCGGCAGGCACGACCTCACCTTATTCATTGTATTCTGAAAATCTGGTAACATTCGGCGAGTCTGACTATGATCAGGGACAGGCTGCAGGCTTTATTAACCTGTGGGGACTTCCTATCAAGGTGCAGGCGCTGAGAGAACAGCACCGCTTAGGCTAAGTGTAAAGAGTAATGGGAATGCTTGGGTACAAAATAACTTTCGTACCCAAGCTTGCAACATCAAGATATTTATAATCAGCCCCTTAGGGCAGGTATTTTTATGGCAAAAATGTGGGCAGGCCGCACTGACGGCGCAACAGACAGCATAGCAGACGATTTTAATTCCTCCATAAGCTTTGACTCGAGGATGTACCGAGAGGACATAAAGGGCAGCATGGCTCATGCTGCCATGCTCGGTAATACAGGCATCATCAGTAAGGCAGATGCCGATACGCTTATCGATGGTTTGCAAGGCATACTTGACGACCTTGACAGCGGCAAGCTGCAATTTGATCCTACCTGTGAGGATATACACATGTTTATCGAGCAGGTGCTAACGGAACGGCTCGGAGAGGTCGGAAAGCGTCTGCATACCGCTCGCAGCCGTAATGATCAGGTGGCGCTTGATCTGAGGATGTACCTGCGCGAGGAGTCAGGCACACTGACTTTACTTACAGAGGAGCTCTTAGATGTACTTACGAGAGTCGCAGAGAAGCACATGGGTGTAGTTATGCCCGGATATACGCATTTGCAGAGAGCACAGCCCATATTGTTCTCACACCATATAATGGCCTATGCCATGATGCTCCTTAGAGACAGGGCTCGTATCGCGGATGCTGCTAAGCGCATGAATATTTCCCCCATAGGAAGCTGCGCATTTGCAGGAACAACTTATCCTACAGACAGGAAATACGAGGCGGAGCTCTTGGGCTTTGACGATATAAGCAGGAACAGCATAGACGGCGTGTCGGACAGGGATTTCTGCCTTGAGCTCATGAGTGACATAGCCATATTGATGATGCACTTATCGAGACTGTCCGAGGAGATAGTGCTGTGGACGAGCTGGGAGTTTAAGTTCGTGGAGCTCTCGGACAGCTTCACTACCGGCTCATCCATCATGCCGCAGAAGAAAAATTCCGACATGGCTGAGCTCATCCGCGGCAAGACGGGCAGAGTATACGGGGATCTCGTGGCGCTGCTTACTACACTCAAGGGTCTGCCGCTTGCATATAATAAGGATATGCAGGAGGACAAGGAGGCGGTCTTTGATGCCGTGGATACGGTCAAGATGTGTCTCAAGGTCATGGCACCTATGATAGACAGCATGAAGGTGCATCCTGACAATATGCGCCGTGCAGCCAATGAGGGCTTTATAAATGCAACCGACCTCGCCGATTACATGGTGAAAAAGGGACTGCCTTTTAGGACGGCCTACAAGATATCGGGCAGTATAGTGGCAGACTGCATCAAGCGTGGGCTGGTACTTGACAGCTATCCGCTTGAAGATTATAAATCTCACAGTGAACTCATTGATAGTGACGTCTACGATGCGATAAATATAGATAATTGTGTCGAAAAGCGCAGCTCTGCGGGCGGCACCTCATCGGCATCCGTAAAGGAACAGATAGAGTGGGTCAAGGTACATAGATATGACTAAGGTATTTATAGATGGAAGCTCAGGCACGACGGGACTGAGGATACATGAGAGACTCTTCGGTAGGCATGATATTGAGCTTATTACTCTAAGTGAAGAGAGACGAAAGGACTCAGAAGCCAAGAAGGAGGCCTTTGCCAAGGCAGATGTGGCGTTCCTGTGCTTGCCGGATGCGGCGGCTATAGAGGCGGCAGAGCTTGCAGCGGACTGTGATACGGTTATCATAGACACATCCACCGCACACCGCACAGCCGATGCTTGGGTCTATGGTTTCGCCGAGCTGCATGGCGGAGCGAGGCGAGATGAGATAAGACAGGCTAAACGCATATCCAATCCCGGCTGTCATGCGAGCGGATTTATCGCTCTTATAGAGCCGCTCATAAGCAAGGGACTATTGAAGAAGGACGCAGCGCTGAGCGCATTTTCACTTACAGGATACTCCGGCGGCGGCAAGAAGATGATTGCTGATTATGAGAATGCTGACAGGGACAGGCTCTTAGATGCACCGAGGACCTACGGATTAAGCCAAAAGCATAAGCATCTTAAGGAAATGGCAAAGGTTACGGGATTAAAT
>CAVHZK010000088.1:2664-3552 GCA_963640215.1 bacterium
CCGAATATGAGTCAGACGACAGGGATCTACTGCTTGATGCGCCTCGTCAGTACGGACTAAGTCAGCAGCATAAGCACTTAAAGGAGATGCAGGCTGAGTCGGGACTGTATGTTGCTCCGGTATTTTGCCCCATAGTAGCCGATTATTACAGTGGCATGGAGGTGAGCGTGCCGGTATTTAAGAAGGATATATGCGGCAGCTTGCAGGATATCAAGGACGCTTACAGAGAGGCTTATCACTCTAAGATAGTGCATTTTGAGGAGCAGCTTGACGATAACGGCTTTATCTCTGCAGGTAAACTGTCGGGACAAGATGATATGGTCATCACAGTCTTCGGTAATGATGAGCGCATAATGCTCTGCTCGCTCTTTGATAACCTTGGTAAGGGCGCGTCCGGCGCTGCAATACAGAATCTCAACATCGTTATGGGCGTGGATGAGACTACGGGATTGAACCTGTAAAAAAAGTGTTGACGAATGCAAAATCAAACTGCATGCTTGCATGCAAGGATGGTTTTGTATTTGAGGATTGCGAGAGCGCGTAAGCGCGTAGCAATCCGTACTTTTATTGTGACACTGGAAAATGGGCATGAATATAAAAAACAGACGGGAGAAAATATGAAGCTGATAGACGGCGGCGTTTGTGCCGCAAAGGGATATAAGGCGAGCGGTTTGCACTGCGGTATACGTCAGAATGCCAAGAAGAAGGATCTGGCGCTCATAGTAAGTGAGGTACCTGCAAATGCGGCTGCCGTATACACAACCAATCTCGTAAAGGGCGCACCGCTCAAGGTTACCAAGACTCACATCTCGGACGGCAAGGCACAGGCTGTTATATGCAACAGCGGCAATGCCAATACCTGCAATGCGGACGGCATAGAGATAGCAG
>CAVHZK010000089.1:0-2496 GCA_963640215.1 bacterium
GACAGGAGGAGTAACAAGTCCGATACCGATAACGACTGTGATAAGTACGCAGAGTACTATCGGATCAATGCCAACCTGCATAGCTATCGGGAATATGATAGGCATAAACAGTGTAAGTGTAGCGATACTCTCCATGAACATCGTAACGATGAAGAAAAGGAGCAATATCATAATAAGTATAACGGTCGGGTTGGTGGAAACTCCGAGCATAGCGTGAGCCATCCACTTATCGAAGCCTGCCGTGGTAAGCATAACGGTGTAGAGCTTAGCGCCTGCAATAACTGCAAATATACGACCGGATACGCGTACAGTATCAATAAGACCAAGCTTGATATCTTCCCATCCGAGTTCCTTGTATACGATGCCGCCCGCGAAAAGTCCGTAAACTACGGCGATAACTCCTGCCTCAGTCGGAGATACGATACCAAGTGTTATCGAACCAACAATGATGATAGGCATAAGGAGTGCCGGCCAGGACTCCTTGAGTCCGTGCAGCAGAGGCTTGATCTCGAAATGTCCCTCTTCTCTCTGTACGCCCTCTTTCTTGGCGATGAAGTAGGAAACCACCATCTGAGCAAAGCCGCACATGATACCGGGTATAATACCGCCGAGGAAGAGCTTACCTGTGGATATAGCACAGATACCTGCCATAACGACCATAGGTATAGACGGCGGTATGATGATACCTATAGTTGATGATATAGCCGTAACGGCTACGGTAAATTTCTTGGAGTATCCCTTACGTATCATCTCCGGCATAAACATGCCAGATACACCTGCGGTATCAGCAACGGCTGAACCAGAGATGCCTGCGAAAATCATGGATGAAAGCACGTTAACGTGTGCAAGTCCGCCGTAGATATGTCCTACAATGGCATAGCAGAAGTCCATAAGTCTCTTGGATATGCCACCCTTGGACATTGTGTATCCTGAAAATGTATAAAGCGGAATAGCAAGGAGAGCCCATGAGTTCATGCCCTCGAACATACGCTGAGTGATGGTAACCGGAGCACCTCCGTTAAGGAAGAATATACCACCTACAGCAGCGAGACCGAGCGACATAGCGATCGGCACTCCCAGGAAGAGCAGAACAAAGAATGAAATAAGTAACCAAGCAATCATTTGTTTTCCTCCTCCTTCTCTGTAAGTACAACGAGCATATCAACTATTGTTGCTATTACGCAGAGCACGCCTGCGATGGGGAATATTGCATATACCTGGCCCATGGTAAACTGCGGCATGGTAGATACCGCCTGCTTAGCCTTGGTGCAGAGCAGCCATCCCGAGTAAGTCATCATTATATAATATAATGCGATGAATACAGAGACGATAACTACGTGAATCTTCTTAAGTGTAGGAGTCTTCTCCACCATTGCATCAACTAACTCGACGTGAAGGTGTGTCCTTGCTGCCGTGATACCGACACCGGCGATGAGCATGGAGAATACATTAAGATACTGTCCAGCCTCCATGTACCACTTGAAGCCGCCGATACCCGGAATATATCTCAGAACAACGTTTGCAAAAAGTATGACCATCATAACGGCGCACAGAGCAGCCGATACGAATGTGGATACATTATCCAAGGTCGTCTGTAATTTCTTCATAGATCCCAACTTTCTATAACAAAACCTGAAAGTGTAATAACAGGGTCAAAAGTGTCAAAGTTTGGACGAAAGCTTACTCTAAAAGTGTTGACGGATACAAAAGCAGGCTGCGTGCTTGCACGCAAGAATGCTTTTGTATTTGGCAACCTGCCCTGATAGAGCTCGTAGGGCGATAGCCCGGAATGCGAATATGCGCGAGCAATGAGGAAGAAACTGGAGCTTGCTCAAGTTTCTGACGAATGCCGCGGCACAAGCGAAACGTAAGTGGAGCTTGTCAGGCAGGATTGCGAGAGCGCGCCAGCGCGTAGCAATCCGTGACTTTTAGAGTATGCGACGCCTGCAAGCACGCAGGCATGGTTGTTAACTCGCAGAACAATCTTTGCACTTGGAACCCATAAAACATGAATACGTAGCCAGTTTTCGCAAGAAAACTAAGCGGGTACGAATGTTTTTCGGATTGCGGGAGCACGAAGTGCGTAGCAATCCGGTATAATCTGGAGTCCCAAACTATTGACTCCAACTTCATATTGGGAGAAGGCACTAAGCCCTCTCCCAAATCTTAATACTGATTAGTGCTCAGCAAGCCATGTGTTAAGCTGATCAAGGAGTTCACCATAGGTGTCTGCATTGTCAGTTATAACAGAAGCTGTTGCCTCCTTGAAAGGAGCAAGATCAGGATAGTTGATCTTAACGCCCTCTGCCTCAAGACTTGATACAAGAGAGTCAGTCTGCTCCTTGTTCATCTCGCGGTCATACTCTGCGGATGTAAGAGCTGCAGCCTGTACAATCTCCTGCTGCTCAGCACTAAGCTTCTGCCAAGCGCTCTCAGAGATAGTGAAGCACATACCTGAGTAGATGTGGTTAGTAACGCTTAAGTACTCCTGTACCT
>CAVHZK010000090.1:0-8519 GCA_963640215.1 bacterium
ACCATATATACATACATGTTCAAGTCCGAAAATACGAAATGTTTTTTGCGATTTACGCGCGAAAATACGAAATGTTTTATGCGGTTTACGCACGAGAATACGATTTGTTTCGAACGGATTTTGCACGAGAATACGAAATGTTTAGCGTGCAGTATATGGGGTAGCACTATGAGAGGATCAAGAGTCTCTTTGGCAAGTTTTTCAGGTCTAGCATTAAAAACTTCTGTATTTCAATGAGTTTCTGAGGTCAAACCTTGAAAACTTCTAGATTCTGATGAGTTTCTAAGGTCTTGCATTAAAAAGTATTGTTTTTTCTGTTTTTTTCATGTATGCTCCGTATATAAGTGATGTCGATGCCGAAAAGCATTTTCTGCTAATTGCTATAGATACTGAATTTAAGAGCAGCTCTTATCGTACATGACTGTACAAGTATAGCTCCGTAAGATTTACTTATGCCCTAACTTTAGCATTTTAAGTGATTTATCTCATAGAGGAGACGATAATTATGATATACAGACCTGACTATATTGCAGCCATTACGCCATTCATCGACAAGCCTCTCGTGAAAATACTTGCCGGTGTTAGGCGCTGCGGGAAATCTACTATATTTGAGATGCTTAAAGACGAATTAAAGCGTCATGGTGCCAAGGACGAACAGATAATCTGTAAGCGTTATACGGAGATGGATATTCCGGAGAATATTACTGCCAAGCAGATGTATGACGAACTGATATCAGCCATTAGTGGCAAGGGGCATTGCTATCTTTTGTTAGACGAGATACAGGAGGTCGATGGTTGGGAGAAGGCTGTCAATAGTCTCTTGGAGTCTCAGGATGTCGATATATATGTGACCGGCTCTAATTCCAAGCTGATGTCAAGTGAGATCTCCACCTATCTGACCGGACGTTATATATCCATACCGGTTTATACGCTTTCTTTCCGTGAGTATCTTGATTTCAAGTCTGGCAGTGCTTTGTCTCTCAGAGAACTGTTGTCCGAATATATACGCTTTGGCGGTTTTCCAATTGTTGCTCTTGGCGAATATGACGAACAAAGCGCCTATCAGATAGTTGACGGTATATATCACACTGTTGTTTCGCGCGATATTGTCAAGCGTCATCGTATAAATAAGCAAGATCTGTTTGATCGTGTGGTGAAGTATGTCGTTGAGAATACAGGCAAGACCTTCTCTGCCAACTCACTTTCTAATTTTCTGAAGAGTGAGCATCGCAAACTCTCTATAGAGAGCGTATACAACTACCTGAGATGGTTAGAACAGGCCTTTATCATTTATCCATGCGAGCGTTATGACCTGCAAGGGAGAGCCATCCTGAAGACACAGGAAAAATACTACCTTGCTGATGTGTCTCTAAAATACGCCTTGCTTGGCTATAACCGCAATATGCTTGATGGTGTCATGGAAAATATAGTCTTTCTCGAGCTTAAGCGCCGCGGCTATGACGTCTATATCGGTAAAAATGCTTCGCGAGAAATAGATTTTGTTGCCAACAAGCGTGATGAGCGTATTTATATCCAAGTCTGTGTCCGTATTCCGGACGGTTCAGACCGTGAAGTCGGAAACCTATTGGAGATAAAGGATCACTATCCGAAATACGTTGTTACTCTAAATGATATGGATGTCGGCATCGAGGACGGCATCAGGATTGTACACCTTTCTGATTTCCTGCTGGCTGAGAAGTGGTGAAGAAAAGCTCCCGCCGTTAAGGTGGGAGCTTTTCTTTGTTATTGTCTTTATCTCGCATTAGTTCGGCGGGCCGCTGGTCTTGTAGGCTACGAGATTGCCGTAGCTGTCGTAGTTAGCCGAGGTAGTGGTAGTCGTGCTGCCGGAGGGCGATGCACTCGACGAGCTTGTGCTTATACCGGAGGGCGATGCACTTGTGGAACCGGTCGTACCGCCGGGGCCTACGCTGCTCGTGCTCGATGTATTGTTATTGATAACGCTTATGCCGCTGCTTGAGCTGCTCGTACCGCCCGGTGCACTGGAAGTCGTGGTGCTGGAGTTAGAGCCTGTGCTCACACTCTTATCGCTGCTGTTGGCTGTCGGCGAGCCTGACGCATTGTTGTCTGTCGTACCTGTATATACTCCGTTTGCTCCGAATACATAATTGACATTGTCTATGGTCAACGTGCAGTTGGCTGCCATCTTGCCGTCTGAGTTAAGATAGTAATACGTGCCGTTTAAGTTGAGCCATCCTGTCGCAAGAGTACCGTCTCCGTTAAGGTAGTAATATGTGCCGTCTTGCTGACGCCATCCGGTAACCATCTTGCCGTCTGAGCCAAAGCAGTACCATTTGTCTGCTATCTTCGCCCATTTGCCGACAACCGCCTGTCCGTTATCCATGAAATAATACCAGCCGCCGTCAAGCATACGCCAGCCGGTCGCCATCTGACCGCCGGACTTAAGATAATAATAAGTACTGTCTATATTGAGCCAGCCTGTGTGCATCTTGCCGGTGGTAGTATCAAGATAGTACCAATAGTTGTTGACCTTCTGCCAGCCTGTCAGCATTGCTCCGTCATCCGAGAAGCGGTACCATGAGTCATCTATCTTAGCCCATCCGCGGCTCGCGTAGCCGTCATTGCCTACGTAGTAGTATGTATATCCGTTGTTGCCGTTACTCATACGCAGCCAGTTATTGACAACAGTCTCGCCGTTCTCAACATAATAGCGTCCTCCCGCATTCTGCTTCCACTCTGCATTGGAAGTGATGGATGCGAGACCAGCCACAGCTAAGACCAAGCCGATGCCGATAGCGCGGATTTTATTCATATCTGGAGCCCTCCTCGTGTATATACGCTAAAAATATACCACACTGCACAAAATATTGTATATATTTTTTCTTACTTTTTGCCCTAAAAGTGTTGACGAATGCAAAAGCAGCCTGCATGCTTGCATGCAAGGATGGTTTTGCATTTGGCAACCTCAAATGCATGAATACATAGCCAGTTTTCGTAAGAAAACTGAGCGGGTATGAATGTGCGCGAGCAATGAGGAAGAAGCCGGAGCTTGCTTAGGCTTCTGACGAATGCCGCGTCACGAGTGAAACAAAGTGGAACTCGTCTTGAGGATTGCGAGAGCGCGTAAGCGCGTAGCAATCCGTACTTTTAGACTACGTAAGTGTTGCCCAGCCCGCGTGCTTGCACGCGGAATATTGACGCGTGTATCAAAACATTCTATCCACACAGCAACATTTTGTGTATAATGAGAAGTACAAAAACTATTACACAAGATATAGAAAGGAAAAACAATGGCAATTAAAGTCGGAATTAACGGTTTTGGACGCATCGGACGTGTTGCTCTGCGCATCATGCTTGAGAAGGGCGATAAGTTTGATATCTGCGGCATTAACATCAGGAAGGCTGACCTTGACGTAATGATCTATCAGCTTAAGTACGATACCATATTCGGCAGATTTAACGGTACCGTGGATAAGTATGAGGACGGACTCGTAGTAAACGGCAAGAAGATCCGCGTATTCAGCGAGGATCAGGCTCAGAACATTGACTGGGGTTCGGCAGGTGCTGAGTACATCATTGAGTCAACCGGTGCATTCCTCACGGCTGAAGCTTGCGAGGCTCATCTGGCTCACGGTGCCAAGAAGGTCATCATGTCTGCTCCGGCTAAGGATGCTTCGCCCATGTTCGTATACGGCGTAAACCACAAGGATTACACCAAGGATATGAATATTATCTCCAATGCTTCATGCACGACTAACTGTCTGGCTCCCATGGCCAAGGTGCTCCATGATAATTTCGGCATTGAGGAAGGTCTGATGACCACTATCCACTCCTCCACCTCCAAGCAGAAGACAGTTGATGCCCGTGACAATAAGGACTGGCGTATAGGCCGTGCCGTATACGGCAATATTATCCCGTCCACTACTGGCGCAGCTAAGGCTGTCGGCAAGGTTATCCCCTCACTTAAGGGCAAGCTTACCGGTATGAGCGTACGTATACCGGCAGCTGACGGTTCTCTCGTAGACCTCACAGCCAAGCTCTCCAAGCCTGCAAGCTATGATGAGATAGTAGCAGCTATGGAGCGTGCAGCAGAGGGCGAGCTCAAGGGCACCCTCATCGTTACTCATGACCCAGTCGTTTCAACAGATGTTATCGGTCTCGATGCTCCCTGCCTCTTTGATGCCAAGGGCGGCATAGCACTTAATGATACTTTCGTTAAGCTGTTGGCTTGGTATGATAATGAGTGGGGTTACACAAGCGCACTCATCCGTATGCTTGAGCACATGTACAGCGTAGATAACGCTTGATAAAAGTTGTGGACTGCTTCGCAATCCTCCTATGAAAAACAGCTGCTCCCGATTATACATCGGGGCAGCTGTTTTTTGGCGTGCTTGCAGACACCACATAGTCTAAAAGTGACGGGGTGCCAAGTGTCTATACATCCATGTGTGCAAGCACGCAGCCTGCACTGTCATCCGTCATCACTTTTAGAGTAAAGATCTGCCTTGCATCAAAAATCTGTCAGCTCTGCCGGTCTCTTCTCAAGGAATGCTGTCATGCCTTCCTTCTTGTCGTGTGTTGAGAAGGTAAATCCGAAGGCATCTGCCTCCATCCTGAGACCATTAGCAAGATCCATATCGAGTCCTGCATTGATGACACTCTTGGCGATGCTTACTGCATAGCTGCCGTTCTTGAGTATCTTGGCTGCCATCTTCTTGCACTCGTCCATGAGCTCCTCTGCCGGAACTACCTTGTTGGCGAGTCCGATGCGGTATGCCTCGTCAGCCTTGATCCTGTCGCAGGTAAATATCAGCTCCTTGGCGCGTCCCTTGCCTACGAGACGAGCAAGTCTCTGTGTACCGCCAAAGCCTGGGATGATGCCGAGTCCGCACTCAGGCTGACCGAATACAGCATTTTCAGCAGCTACTCTGATATCGCAGCACATGCTGATCTCGCAGCCGCCGCCAAGTGCATATCCGTTTACAGCGGCGATGGTTACCTGAGGCATATTCTCAAGTCTGTTGAATGCCTCCATAGCGAGGAGCGACATTGCACGTCCCTCTGCCGAATTGGCATTGACCATCTCGGATATATCTGCGCCTGCTACAAATGACTTTGAGCCGGATCCTGTGAGTATAACTACGCGGACATCCTTGCGCTTCTCTACCTCTGCGCAGCACTCGTTAAGCTCTGACAGTGTCTCTGAATTAAGCGCATTTAATGACTTTGGTCTGTTGATAGTGATGATCGCGATCTGGTCTGCAACCTCTAATGTAATGTTGTTCATAAGCTGCCTCCTCTTATTGGCGTTCCTTAAGGATTGCGACAGCACATAGTGCTGAGCAATCCGGTGTCAGTTGGGGGCAAAATACCTATTGCCCCCAACATCATATTCAAGTACTCCGCGCTAAGCAATCTGCATTAAGGCTATAACTGCTTGACGCTATCGTGATATTTTCCTTTACTTGGTTGTCTCAGTCTCTGCTGCAGTTGTCTCTGCCGCTGTTGTCTCGGCTGTCGTAGTCTCTGCTATGCTCTCTGCTGCTGCAGTCTCATCAGCCGCGCTTGACTCCTCAGCTGCACTCGACTCATACTGTGCTGCAACTATCTTGTTGTACTCCTCCTCGGAGAGGTAATTAACCTTGGCAGTCTCGCTGATGTACTTTCCAACGAGGTACTGTACAACGGTCTGCTTGAGAGCTGCCTCAGTATTATTTGCCTTAACCTGATCTGCCTGCTCCTCATATCCGAAGTCTTTAAGGTACTGATTGAAGGTGTCGTCGCTATACTCTAAGCCCTGCTCCTTGGCAATTGCATCTACTACTGCTGTCTGCTCTGCAAGAGTCTTGGCATCTGTCTCGAGGCTGGTTCTGTACTCCTCGTAGCTCTGTCCCATGGATGAGAGATACTCTGCGAGTCCGTTCATACCTGACAGACCGTAGCTTGCAGAATAATTCTTGAACATAAGGTCTGCATTCTGGATGTATACGTCGATAGCCCAGCCGATAGCTGCGTCAGTAACCTCTACATCACTTGCCTCAACTGCTGCATTTACAGCGTTGGTGATAAGCTCGTTCTTGGCATAAGCTGCCGAAGACTTCTCGAGGTATTCGCGCATAGCCGTGCGATATGCCTCTGCAGTGGTATACTCTCCGCCGCTGTAGGTGTTGGCAAGCTCATCTGTGAGATCCTCATAGGTAAGAGCCTGTGATACTGAGTTCACCTTGACCTCAAATACTACAGCCTTGCCTGCAAGCTCCTCATTGGAATAGTCCTCGGGGAAGGTAAGGTTGAGTGTCACGCTGTCGCCTGCCTTGTGTCCTACGAGTCCGTCCTCGAAGCCCTCGATAAAGGTACCCGATCCGAGTGAGAGGTCGTAGCCCTCTGCTGACCCGCCGTCAAATTCCTTGCCGTCCATCTTGCCGACATAGTCGATATTTACAGTGTCGCCGAGTACAGCAGCTTGGTCGACTACCTTGGTCTCTCCGCCCATGGACAGATAGTAGCCTATCATCTCATTGACTTCATCATCAGTTACTTCCTCAGCTGTGGGCGCGTTAATCTCGAGACTCTTGATATCTGCAAGCTTCACGGTGCCGAGGCTCTCCGGCTTAACAGGTGCAAGATCTGCTATAGCCTGCGCATCGGCGCTGAGCGTCTCTGTCTCTGACTCTGATGCTGCCTCACTGCTTGACTCTGCGGCAGCCGTAGTCTCGGCATCCTTTGACTTCGAGCAGCCGCTCATTACTGCACTTACAGCTGCTGCTGCAACAACTGCAGCAAGCATTGTCTTCTTGAATTTTCTCATATAATGTGTTCTCCTTATCTTAGCTCGGAGGATGAAAATGCTTCCTCCTCCTTATATCCGCTCCGTATGGAGCAGACTAAAACGCATATTCATTAAAATATCGTCACGTGAAAATATCGTCACGTGCCACGGCACATTGTACACCATACTTGTGTCTAAACCAAGGTCAAAAGTGGGAAACAAGACGTCCTCGTCAGCTGTCCAGCCAAGTGGGATTGGGATAGTAGCGGAACAATACCTTGGCTACGACCTTGTCCTTGGATATATAGCTGTTGTCCCAGTATCTCGCATCGAGCGAGCTGTTGCGGTTATCGCCGAGGAAGAAATAACAGCCCTCCGGCACCTCGAACTTCATATCGCCCGTATAGAGCATAGGCTCCTTGAGATATGGCTCATTAAGCTTCTCACCATTTACATATACGGCAGCTGTCACAAGCTCTGCATCATTAGCACTGCTTACTCCCGGAAGTGATTGCAGCTCATCAGCACCGACCGCGCCCTCTGCCTTTATCTCTATCACATCTCCCGGCACGCCTATGGTGCGCTTGAGATAATAGAGTGTCCTCGGATGAGTTATCTCCTCGCCGCAGCTTGGACACACCTCGGGCGCAGTGCCCTCGCCCATGCCTTGGCCGCAGCGGTTGCATATCCAACCGAACTTAAATATGACTATATCGCCTCTCTCCGGATCGCCGAAGTAGTAGCTTAGGCGTGAGCCTATGACTCTGTCATTTTGCTCTATGGTGTCCTCCATCGAGCCTGTCGGCACTGTGGAATTGGCGATGATGAAATTGTTGCATATCACAGCCACAGCTATGGCGATGATGAAGACTTCCGCCCAGCTGAGTATCTCCTTGAAGAGGGACGGCTTCTGCTGATCCTGCTCTGTCTTCTTCTGCCGGCTCTGCGGCTGCTGCGCCTCCTCCAAGCCTTGCTGTGAGCTCGTCTGCGAGTCAGACCGCGGGTTTGCTTCAGATGTTTGCTGCTGGTTCAGCGGCAAGCCCTGCTGTAAATTGTCCTGTGTATTGTTATCCATCTTGTATGCTGCTCTCCGTGTTGAATCAGCCTGCATTGGACGCCGCTATCTTGACCTTGCTCCACAGCTCGGAGATAAGCTTGCGAGTGTCCTCATTGTATTCAAAGACTTCATCATTGCCGTTATCATCACGCGGTATGAAGGCGTTTATGCCCTCGAACTCTCCGCCCTCTCCGGACAGCTCCTCCAAGACCTCCTTGTTGGGTGAGGTGTAGCCTACCGTGAGCGACTTGTCGAGCGACTCCTCATACTCTGTTATGTAATTGATAAACTCATGGGCAAGCTCCGGATTCTCGGCATTCTTGGGGATAACCATGGCATCTGACCAGATATTGGTGCCTGTATCCGGCATATAATAGCCCATGTTCTCATTTTCACTCATGACATAGGTCGCATCACCGGAATATATAAGTCCGAGAGCCTTTCTGCCCTGTGCCATGTTGTCGATAATCTCGTCGGTCACTATCTCCGGCTCCATGGTGTTGACGCACTTGAGCAGAAACTCGTATGCCTCGTTGAGCTCATCCTCATCTGAGGTATTCATGGAATATCCGAGGTATTTCAGAGCCATCATAAACTCATCGCGCTCGGAGTCATAGAGATAGATGTCGCCCTTGTATTTCTCGTCTGCAAATATACCAAAGCCCTCTTTCTTTAAGTCTGCCTCATCGACCTTGGTCTTGTCATATACTATGC
>CAVHZK010000091.1:0-11570 GCA_963640215.1 bacterium
CTTCTGCTCATCACGCAGCTTGAGATAATTCTTGGCGCCCTCTGCCTGACGCTCCAAGGGATGAAGCCTCTTCTCTAACTCATTGATGATATCCGTGACTCTGACGAGGCTCTCGTGCTCGCTCTCAAGTCTCTTGATCGCAGCCGATTTACGCTTCTTGAATTTGACTATGCCGGCAGCCTCGTCAAATAAGCCGCGTCTGTCCCTCGGGCGGCCGTTTATAATGGCATCTATCTGACCCTGTCCTATGATGGAGTAGCCCTCTCGACCTATGCCCGTATCATAGAACAGCTCCTGCACGTCCTTGAGGCGCACAGACTGGCCGTTTATCATGTAATCCGACTCGCCGGATCTGTACAGCTTGCGGGTGACAGTTACCTCGGTATAATCAACCGGCAGCACCCTGTCCGCATTGTCCAGAGTGATAGCAACCGAAGCAAAGCCCTGAGGCTTCCTCAGCTCCGTGCCTGCAAATATGACATCCTGCATGGCAGAGCCTCTCAGCTGCTTTACCTTCTGCTCTCCGAGCACCCATCTCACGGCATCGGATATATTGGACTTACCCGAGCCATTGGGACCTACTATGCCGGTCACTCCGTTATTAAAATTCAGCAGGGTTTTATGTGCAAATGACTTAAAGCCCTGTATCTCTATGCTCTTTAGATACATTTATGTTATATTAAGCTTCCTGCACGCAGCAACAGCGGCATTCTGCTCTGCCTGCTTCTTGGACTGACCCCTTCCCTCGGATATAAGTCTGCCGTCAATATAGAGCTTGGCCTTAAAACGCTGTGCATCCCCCGGCTCTCCTATCTCGTCTGTGCTGTAGCTAAGCTCAGATTCCGGATCCTTCTGCACGTATTTCTGTATCAGACTCTTGCCGTCGCGCAGGAGGCTCATCTCATCTATTTTATCTATGACGAAGCTATGTACAAAACGCTTCGCCGCATCAAATCCGCCATCAAGATATATGGCTCCCGTCAACGCCTCGAAGGTGTCAGAGAGTATGGACGGCTTCTCTCTGCCGCCTCCTGCATCCTCGCCTCGGCCTAAGTATATGTAATCGCCAAGCCCAATGTAGAGCGCGCACTGATTAAGTGCCGCCTCAAAAACAAGAGAGGAGCGCTTTTTAGTCAGCTCTCCCTCTTCTGTCTGCGGATGTTCTCTGTAGAGGTATTCCGAGGTGACAAGCTCCAACACCGCATCCCCTAAGAATTCGAGACGCTGATTGCTCTCAAAGCGCTGCATACGCATCTCCCCGCTATACGAAGGATGTATGAGCGCCTGCTTCAAAATACCGCTGTCTGTGAACGTATATCCTATTATATTCTGTAATCTGTCTAAATCTCTTATCATGCAGTCTGCACGGACTTAATTAAGGTTGGCCTTAATAAGCTCGTACGCATCTCCTACCGTCTTGATGTTCTGAAGCTCCTCATCGGCTATCTGTATATCCAACTCATCCTCCAAGGTAACTATGACCTCCATGAGATCGAGCGAATCCGCATTCAGATCCTCCGAAAAGGAAGTATCCGGAGTGATATCCTCCACATCGACAGACAATTGATCTGCAATGATCTCTGCTAATTTATCAAATTCCATGTCAAGCCTCCCAGCTGATGTATATCAAGTCTTGTCTTACTTCCTTTATACTATACACATTCTGATTATTCAACAACATCTTTTTGAGCGTTTTCTGCGGCAAATGCCTCTCTGATTATCCCGCATACGTCCTCGCGGACAAAGCCCGCACTCTTTAACAGCGCGTTCCTGATATCCTTTCTTGACGCATTGCCGTGGCACTTCATCACGAGTCCGTTTAGTCCGAGCAGCATAGCCCCACCCTGCTCCGAGGCGGAGAATTCCTTGAGCCTTACCTTGAGCGGCTTCATGATAGCGAGAGCCGCAAGCTTGGTTAATATCGAGCTCTTAAGCACACCCTTAAGTATCTCCATCACAAAGAGCAGAGTGCCCTCCATTGATTTAATTACTGCGTTTCCTGTAAATGCGTCCGCCACCATGATATCGGCATCACCGAAGATTACATCTCTGCTCTCGATAAATCCGCAATAATTGATATCTGTAGCTGCCTGCATCAGGGCATGAGCCTCCTTAGTGAGTGCATTGCCCTTTTCCTCCTCGACTCCGAGGTTCACAAGCTTAACTCTCGGCTCTGCCATGTGCATGACTGCCTTCATATATATGCTGCCCATGCGAGCGTATTGCAGGAGCCACTCCGGCTTGGCGTCCACATTTGCGCCGATATCAAGGAAGAGCTTGAAGCCCTGCTTGGTCGGTATGAGCGAGGCAAGCGGGGGGCGCTTTACTCCCGGGAGTCTGCCCACTATGAGCTGACCCGCTGCAAGCACTGCTCCCGATGAGCCTGCCGATACAAATGCAGCTGCCTGTCCGTCCTTGACCGCCTTGGAGCCTACTACTATGCTCGAGTTTCTCTTGCTCCTTACCGCCGCAGTCGGAACCTCCTCAGTCGTGATAACTTCCTCTGCAGGCAGTATCTTGGTCCTTGACTTAAGCTCCTCGTCCCAGTCGGATATTTTCTCCCTGATGAGTGCCTCAGGCCCTACGAGTAGGAGCTTAAGCTCCTTGTCGGCCTTAAGTGCATCCAAGGCTCCGTCTATATTGCAGTCCGGGCAGTCGTCGCCGCCCATGATGTCCAAAGCTATGTTTATCATATGGGTACCTCTTATATGATATATTACAAGAAAGGCCTCCGACACAAAGTGCCGAAAGCCTTGTAAACTCTAATCAACAGCGCTTACTCCTCAACCTTGATGATCTCGCGCTTATTATATGATCCGCAATTCTTGCATACTCTGTGAGGCATAACAAGTGCTCCGCACTTACTGCACTTTACAAGATTGGATGCGCTCATCTTCCAATTCGCTCTTCTCGAGTCACGTCTTGCTCTTGACGATCTGTTCTTCGGGCAGATTGACATATCTACACCTCCTTTTCCAAAACAACGTTATAAGTGTAATCACCTGTACTGCTTTTGTCAAGCTACTTTTTGCCGTCGCGATGGTTTAATGCCTGAAACCTCGGAAACTTCGAATACTACAGAGACTATCGCAGGCAGAAATCCTACTTTAATCAAGCCTTCAGTACAAGCTCCGCACTTAGTGGCATCATATACCAGGCGGCTTCATCATTACTTCTTGAGAGTCTCTATCTCTTCCTTAAGCTTAGCGAGGAACTCATCCAGGGACACAGCTCCCTGATCACCGTCTGCTCTTGAACGTACGGATACAGTCTTATCTGCCATATCCTTCTCGCCTACTATGAGCATGTAGGGTATCTTGTCCTTCTGTGCTTCCCTTATCTTCCAGCCCAGCTTCTCACTGCGCTTATCGACCTTGACTCTAATGCCTGCCTTATCCAAGACAGCGCATACCTCATTGGCATAATCCATGAACTTATCGGATACAGGCAGTATACGTACCTGCACCGGTGCCAGCCAGGTCGGGAAGGCTCCCGCATAATGCTCCGTAAGTATGCCTATGAAGCGCTCTACCGAGCCGAAGCATACTCTATGTATCATTATAGGCTGGTGCTTCTCTCCGTCAGCTCCCATGTATTCAAGATTGAATCTCTGCGGCAGCTGGAAATCAAGCTGTATCGTACCGCACTGCCAGGTTCTGCCTATGCAGTCCACGAGATGGAAGTCTATCTTAGGTCCGTAAAATGCGCCGTCGCCCTCATTTACCACATAAGGAAGCCCCATGGAATCAAGTGCATTCTTGAGACCCTCCTCAGCTCTTGCCCAGTCCTCATCAGAGCCCATGGAATCCTCCGGGCGTGTGGACAGCTCCACATGATACTTGAATCCGAATACCTCATAGAACTCATTAATGAGCTTGGCTATGCGTGCGACCTCGTCCTGTATCTGCTCAGGCGTAATGAATATATGCGCATCATCCTGAGTGAAGCATCTAACCCTCATCAGTCCGTGCAGCTCGCCCCTCTTCTCGTGGCGGTGTGCCAGTCCGCACTCAGCCAGACGCAGTGGCAGATCCTTATAGGATCTCGGCTCATTCTGATATACAAGTATCGAGCCCGGGCAGTTCATCGGCTTGATGGCATAATCCTCATCGTCGATGACTGTCGTATACATATTTTCCTTATAATGATCCCAGTGTCCCGAGGTCTCCCAGAGAGAACGGTTCAGTATAATGGGAGTAGATATCTCTACATAATC
This sequence comes from bacterium, assembly GCA_963640215.1. Lineage (GTDB taxonomy): Bacteria > Bacillota > Clostridia > Lachnospirales > Lachnospiraceae > Avilachnospira. The sequence goes on from CAVHZK010000091.1 coordinate 4,217, forward strand.
ATTGGCATAGTGCATCTTGCGCCAGAAATCCATGAGAGTATTTCTGAGCACCATACCGTTAGGCAGGAAGAACGGGAAGCCCGGACCGTATTCGCTGAACATAAAGAGTCCCAGCTCCTTGCCAAGCTTACGATGGTCGCGCTTCTTGGCCTCCTCCATCATATCGAGATACTGCTGCAGCTCCTCCTTGGTCTTGAATGCCGTGCCGTAGATACGAGTAAGCATCTTGTTCTTCTCGGAGCCTCTCCAGTATGCGCCTGCGAGTGTACGCAGCTTGAATGCCTTGCCTACCTCGCCTGTATGCTGCAGATGCGGACCTGCACACAGATCCGTGAAGTCTCCCTGCTTGAAGAAGGATATCAGCTCGCCCTCAGGCAGATCCTCTATGAGCTCTACCTTATATGGCTCTTCCTTCTCCTGCATAAGCTTGATGGCCTCCTCGCGCGGGAGTGAGAAATACTCGAATCTCTCCTTGGCCTTGACTATCTTGCGCATCTCGGTCTCAAGCGCCTCTAAGTCCTTCTCCGAGATAGGTGTCTCAAAATCAATATCGTAGTAGAAGCCGTCCGCTATCGAGGGTCCGATAGCCAGCTTGGCATTGGGATACAGGTGCTTGACAGCCTGAGCCAGCACATGTGAGCAGCTATGGCGAAGTGTGGAGAGATAGAGCTCGTCATCCTCCGATATTTCCTGAACGCTTCCGTCATGCATTGTTATCTTGGCCATAACACATTTCCTCCAATATTCTGTATATATCATCCCTGCCGGATTTGGTCTCCGCCGAGAATGGTATAAGTGTATCCTTGTCCCCGAGATCGAAGCTCTCTCGTATGAGCTTCAGCGCCTTAACGGTGTCATTCTTGCCTAATTTGTCCGCCTTGGTTGCTATAATCGCAGGCTCCAAGCCCTGAGCACGTATCCAGTCATACATCTGCCTGTCGTCTGCCGTGGGCTTGTGTCTTATGTCAGTCAGCAGGAATATTCTCTTTAGCGAGCGGGTCTGTCGCAGGTACCGCTCGACCATTCTGCCCCAGTCGAGCCTTGCGGACGGGCTTGCCTTGGTATATCCGTATCCCGGCAGATCCACAAAGTAATATTCGTCATTTACATTGTAGAAATTAACAGTCTGTGTCTTGCCGGGCTGCGCCGAGGTACGTGCGAGCGCCTTTCTCTGCATCAGGGCATTGATGAGGCTCGACTTTCCCACATTTGATTTCCCTGCAAATGCAAACTCCGGCAGCTCATGCTCTGGAAATCTGCTCTTTACGCCGCATACTGTCTCAAGCTCGGCTTTGATTATTTTCTTTGCTGGTTGCTCCATGCTGTATTCATCTTTTTGCGGGTCCCAAATGCAAAGATTGTCCAGAAAGCAAGCTTTCGTTCAATCTTTGCATTTTTGACCCTGGTATCATGATATCTCCGCAGTACCGAGGTTGAGTGACTCTATCGGGAGCTCCTTGGGATCATGCTCTGCAGCTGTACCTCTTGCCTCACCGCGTACTATCTTGGGGCTTGCTCCGTCCTCGATACACTCCTTGGTGATGGTGACACGCTCTATCGTCGGATCCGAGGGAATCTCATACATGATATTGAGCATGGCAGCCTCAAGTATGCTGCGCAGTCCTCTGGCTCCGGTATGCTTCTCTACAGCCCTCGCCGCTACTGCTCTGAGCGCGTCATCCGTGAAGTTAAGCGTAACTCCGTCTATCTCAAATAATTTCTTGTACTGCTTGGACAGGGCGTTGCGTGGCTCCTTGAGTATGCGTACCAGAGCATCCTCGTCCAGGGTACGCAGCGGAACCGTGATAGGCACACGACCTATGAACTCCGGTATCAGTCCGAACTTCACCAGATCCTCAGGCTCAACCTGAGCTACGAGGTCATCGAAATTCTCCTCATTCTTATCGACAAGCTGTGCGCCAAAGCCTATGCCTCCTGTGGAGACTCTCTGGCTGATTATCTTCTCGAGACCGTCAAAGGCACCGCCGCATATAAAGAGTATATTGGTGGTGTCTATATTCATCATCTCCTGATGTGGATGCTTCCTGCCTCCCTGCGGCGGAACAGAAGCCATCGTGCCCTCGATAATCTTGAGCAGCGCCTGCTGTACGCCCTCGCCTGATACATCTCTCGTGATGGATACATTCTCAGACTTCTTGGTTATCTTATCTATCTCGTCGATATAGATAATGCCGTACTCGGCCTTCTCGATATCATAATCTGCCGCCTGTATAAGCTTAAGCAGTATGTTCTCGACATCCTCTCCGACATATCCTGCCTCTGTAAGCGAGGTGGCGTCAGCTATGGCAAAGGGAACTCCGAGCAGCTTGGCGAGACTCTGTGCAAGGTAGGTCTTACCCGAGCCTGTAGGCCCTATCATGAGGATATTGCTCTTCTGTACCTCTATATCGGTGATATTGCTCATTATACGCTTATAATGATTGTATACGGCAACTGCGAGCACCCTCTTGGCATCATCCTGACCGATAACATACTCGTCTAAGAAGTCCTTTATCTCTCTTGGTCTCTGCAGCTTGACATCAGCTGCGGCAGCCTTGCGGTGCATACTGTTATTATGCGCCTCCTCTGCAAGTATCTCATTGCAGAGCCCTATGCACTCATCACAGATATAGGTATTATTCGACCCGGCTATAAGCTTCTGCACCTGCGCGCTTGATTTGCCGCAGAAGCTGCATCTTATCTTGTCAGGTGTCTTTCCTCCCGCCATGTATGTCTCCTCAGTGATTCTCGATTATACTGTCAATAATGCCGTATTTGAGGGCCTCATCGGCACTCATCCACTTATCGCGTTCAGTATCGGCCGCAACCTGCTCATAGGTATTGCCAGTATTGGCAGCCAATATCTCATTCATCTTCTTCTTGGTCTTAAGTATCCACTCAGCAGTGATCTGTATCTCTGTCGCCTGTCCCTGTGCTCCGCCTGAGGGCTGATGTATCATGACCTCGGCATTGGGGAGAGCATAACGCTTGCCCTTGGCACCACCTGCAAGCAGGAAAGCTCCCATGCTGGCAGCCATGCCTATACATATGGTAGATACATCGCACTTGATATAGCGCATAGTATCATAGATAGCCATGCCGGCAGTGATAACACCTCCGGGACTGTTGATATACAGATGCACATCCTTATTGGGATCCTCTGACTCAAGAAACAAGAGCTGCGCAACTATGAGCTGCGCGCTTACCTCATTTACCTCATCACCAAGGAAAATAATCCTGTCTTTAAGCAGTCTTGAATATATATCATACGAGCGCTCGCCTCTTGAGCTCTGCTCTATGACATACGGAATTGAGTACGGCATCTATTATTCCTCTTCCTTTGCGTCGTCCTCTGACTTCTCAGCATCAGACTTCTTGGTCTTTTTCTCGGCTACAAGCTTGGCCTCTGCAACACAGAGATCCACAGCCTCATGTACGCATATATCGTGCTTGATATTCTCAAGTCCATTCTCGCCGAGGAGCTCTCTGACCTTGTCCGGCTCCATCTTGTAGCCCTCAGCCATTTCCTTTATCTTGGCATCAACAGCCTCGTCGCTTGCAGTGATATTTTCCTTCTTGATAATCTCCTCAAATACGAGCTGCGACTTGATATTCTCCTCTGCCTGAGGCTTAAGAGACTCAACAAACTGCTCAATATTCTCACCGATATATGCAAGGTACTGCTCAAGCTTTAAGCCCTGTCTGTTCATATTGCGCTCATAGTCATTGACCATGTTCTCGACATTGGTTCTGACCATAGCCTCAGGCAGCTCAACCTTGGCATTGGCAACAACAGCCTTGACTACATTGTTCTCATTTTCCTGAGCAGCAGCCTTCTCTTTCCTCAGCTTAATCTCGCTCTTGAGCGAAGCCTTGTATTCCTTAAGTGTCTCGAACTCAGATACCTCTGCTGCAAAATCATCATCAAGCTCCGGCAGCTCCTTGTGCTGTATGCTGTTAATGACTACCTTGAAGAGAGCCTCCTTGCCCTCAAGCTCCTTGGCACCATACGGAGTCGGGAAGGTAACATGCACGTCTACCTCGTCTCCTATCTTGTGACCTACGAGCTGATCCTCGAAATTGTCTATGAAGCTGTGTGAGCCAAGAGTAAGTGCGTAATCCTCGGCCTTTCCGCCCTCAAAGCGCTCTCCGTCCACTGAGCCGTCGAAGTTAATATTGGCAATATCGCCGTTCTTAAGCTTGTAATCAGCATCGTCAATCGTGATCATGCGGGCATTCTGCTCCTGCACCTTTGCAAGCTCTGCATTGACGTCCTTAGCTGATACGCTTACATCTGCCTTATTGACGGTTACGCCCTTATACTCGCCCAATTCTACCGGCGGCTTGGTCGCTACCGTAGCGGTATATACGAGGGGCTGTCCCTTCTCTATCGTAACTATATCTATCTCAGGACGGCTGACTATCTCAAGTCCCGACTCCTTAGCGGCATCCGGATAGCTGTAATTAAGGATGGTGTCCACCGCATCCTCATAGAATACCTGCGGTCCGTACATCTTCTCGATCATAGCCTGCGGCACCTTGCCCTTGCGGAAACCGGGAATATTGAAACGTGACTTATTCTTCTTGTATGCAATCTCAATTGCATTATCGAGCTCAGCCGCAGATACCTCTACGGTAAGCTTAGCCATGTTTTTCTCAAGATTTTCAACCTTTACGCTCATTACTGTATGTCTCCTACTCTAAAATATTGCCAGCTTCGATAAAGCTAATATACCTCTGTGCATAATCGAATACGGATTTTAGCACATACCGGCGGGATTTTCAAGGAGTACATGCAAAAGGGGCGTGCCGTAAAGCCACGCCCCAAGAATTGATTTTAATTTGTGAACCTAATATCAGCTTACGCCTGCTCTGCCTTGGAGTAGATCTGATCCGGGTCGATAACAGCTCCCTTGGCTGCAGATGATGCAACCTTGGAGTAAAGCTTAAGATATCCGTTCGGGATATCCTTGTGCGGTCTCTTCCAGCTCTTTCTCCTCTCTGCAAGCTCAGCATCAGTCACATCGGTAAGCTCCAATACACCGTTCATAACATCGAGGTGTATAGTATCGCCGTCCTTAATGAGCGCTATCGGTCCACCGTCAGCAGCCTCTGGCGAAATATGACCTACGAAACAGCCGTTGTTGGTGCCTGAGAAGCGTCCGTCCGTGATAAGAGCCGTGCACTTGTTGAGACCCTGGCCATAGAGATACTTCATGGCCTTGTACATCTCTCTCATACCCGGTCCGCCCTTGGGACCCTCATATCTGACTACCACTACATGACCAGGCTTAACCTTGCCCTCAAGTATAGCCTCCTCGGCATCCTCCTCACAGTCGAAGCAGATAGCCTTACCTGTGAAGTCATACATGCACGGATCATAAGCACCAGGCTTGGTGATACCTGTATCCGGGCAAATGTTTCCGCGAAGCACTGCGATACCGCCTGTAGGAGCAAACGGATTCTCTCTGGTCTTGATGAGCTCTGGATTCTCCGGATAGATGAACTTGGCCTTGGCAAGAGCCTCTCCCAAGGTACATGCATCAACCGTCATAACTGAGGTATCAAGCAGATCACCTAAGTTACGCATAACTCTCTGCATACCACCTGCCTTATAGAAGTCCTCCAATGACCAAGAGGAAGCCGGATATATACGTGCAAGCTGCGGTGTCTTCTTATTTAATTTATCGAACTCATCTATAACATCCCAGTCAGTGATGCCTGCCTCTATAGCAATAGCAGGAAGATGGAGACAAGCGTTGGTGGAACCGCATACTGACATGGTAGCGATAATGGAGTTCCTTATAGATGCCTTCGTGATGATGTCACGCGGTCTGATATCCTTATTGGTAAGCTCTACTATCTTCTGTCCTGTCTTAAATGCGTATCTGAGTCTGTCAGCATATACCGCTGGAACTACTGCGCTGCCTGAAAGCGACATGCCGAGAGCCTCTATAGCACAGCCCATAGTATTGGCAGTACCGAAGAATGAGCAAGAACCGCAGCCCGGGCAGCAAGCGTCAACAAGAGTATCCAGCTCATCCTGAGTAATCTTGCCTGCTGAGAGCATACCCATAGCCTCGTCAGGTGCAGTACCGTCCGACTTACGTCCGTCAAACTCTATGCCTGAGAGCATCGGACCGCCGTTAACAAGTATAGCCGGTATATTAAGTCTTGCAGCTGCCATAATCATGCCGGGCACGATCTTATCGCAGGATGCAAGCAGTACAACTGCATCAAGCTGATGAGCCTGAACCATGAGCTCAACGGAATCGCAGATAATCTCACGCGAAGGCAGAATGTAGCTCATGCCGACGTGTCCCTGTGCTATACCGTCGCAGCAGGCCATAACGCCGAACTCGCAGGCTGTGCCGCCTGCCTCATAGATGCCTCTCTTGACATACTCGGCAACCTGATTGAGATTGTAATGTCCCGGAACCAACTGATTCCATGAATTGGCGATACCTATCCTCGGTTTCTTGTCCGAGAGCTCGTCATCCGAGTATCCCATAGCCTTGAAGTAGCCCTTGTATGAGAGCTGCATAAGATCCGCACTTCTGAAATGTGCCATATTTACCCCCTGAATAAAAACTTATAATCCTGATTCCGTCAGCTCGGAAAACACTCTAATCCGCCCGAACCAAAAAACATTGATAATAATATCACAAGTCCCGCTGTATTTCCATGCCATGGCGCCAAGTCGTACAATAAATATACAAATAATTCACACTCGCGTACTGTCACGCTGCGTGCTCCATACTGCCTGCTCCTGCAGTACTTCATAAAAATGCAAAAAAAGAATGTGCCGCAGCACATTCTCTTTCAACCAAAACCTTCTTAAATTAAACAAACCTACAGTCTGCTATAGCATCCGTCAACACCTCTTGTGAACATGTTAACCGGAACGCCCCAACCAGGACTTGAACCTGGGACCCCCTGATTAACAGTCAGATGCTCTAACCAACTGAGCTATTGAGGCTAATAAACACTGATTCAAAGTCTGCTTGCAGACTTTGTGCGTCGAGTATAGACCGCTTTAAGTCTTCCTCTTGCACGAGTGCGCTTGAATGCACTTTATGGTGCGTAAGCACCATAAAAACCAAATACCGAATGACAGGCTAAACCAACAGCTGTGCGGATAAGCCCTCGACCTATTAGTAACAGTCAGCTGAAAGCATTGCTGCTCTTACACCTCTGCCCTATCTACCTCGTACTCTCCAAGGGGTCTTACTTCTTTCGAATGGGATATCTCATCTTGAGGGGGGCTTCACGCTTAGATGCCTTCAGCGTTTATCCCTGCCAAACACGGCTACCCTGCGATGGGATTGATTCCCAACAGGTACACCGGAGGTTC
>CAVHZK010000092.1:0-6323 GCA_963640215.1 bacterium
GCGCGAGCAATGAGGAAGAAGCCGGAGCTTGCTCAGGCTTATGACGAATGCCGCGTCACGAGCGAAACGAAGTGGAGCTCGTCTTGAGGATTGCGAGAGTGCGTAAGCACGTAGCAATCCGTCACTTTTAGACTATGTGACGCCTGCAAGCACGCAGGCATAAGGGTTTACTTATCATGGATGAAAGCTCAGGTAAGATCTTCAAATACATAAAAGAAGCGCTGTTTACGGCTTTTACTCTGTTTGTCGCATGGTTTATCAGTACCCTGCTGCTGCCGAATACCGGCGTCGAGAATAACTCGGCGCTCATATTTGTACTCGCGGTCATCATCATTTCCATGGTTACTGAGGGCTACGTGTTCGGCATATTGGCGTCGTTCGCGAGCGCCATTATCATAAACTGCTTCTTCATGGCGCCCTACGGCGCATTTAATTTCTCACTGAACGGCTACCCGGTAGCCATAGTCAGCACGGTCACAGTCGCAATAGTCGTATGTGCCCTTACCGCACAGGTCAAGCAGCACGCGAGGGCAGCGGAACAGCGTGAGCGCAGAACCAAGGAACTGTACGCACAGAATGCACTCCTTGAGCGTGAGAAGTCTGCCATGGAGATGAATACGGCGAAGGCAGAGATACGCAGCAACATACTTATGTCGGTATCACACGATCTGCGCAGCCCGCTAACCGCGATACAGGGCGCTGCCTCCATCATACTCGAACAGAATACGCCGGAGCACTATGCAGCCAATCTGGAGCTGCTCCGCGATATCAACGAGCAGGCCAAGTGGATGTCGGTCATGGTCGAGAACATCATATCTGTGGCCAAGCTCGGCAGCGATATCAGTGGCAGTCTCAAGCTCCATCCGGAGGTGCCGGATGAGATCGTGGAGAGCTGTGTTGCAAGAAGCATGAGGCTCTTCCCTGATGCCAAGATTAAGCTCAAGCTTGCCGATGAGGTTGTGCTTGTAAATGCCGAGCCCGTGCTCATCAGTCAGGTACTGCAGAACCTCATACAGAACGCGATGCGCCACTCCGAGAGCACAGAGCCGATAGAGATAGTCACGGAGCTGGTGCACGAGGGATATAAATTTATAGTGAGAGACCACGGAATCGGTCTGCCGGAGGATATCTTCAATCATATCAATGAAGGCGGCACGATACTGATGGATCACAATCTCAACGGCGACAGCCGCAACCGCGGCATAGGCATATCGGCGTGCCAGAGCATACTTAAGGCGCACGGCAGCCGCCTGTACGCGGCAGAGACCAAGGGCGGAGGAACAGAGCTAAGCTTCTGCCTTACGACTGTGGATCCAGAGGATACACAGGAAGGAGTTATCAATGAGTAAAGCCACGATACTTATAGTAGAGGATGACAACCTGATCAGCAAATTCATGTCCCGCGCGATTGATTCTGCCGGATATAAGAGTGTTGTTGCTGAAAATGCGTCAACGGCTCGTATGCTGTTTCTCTCTGCTATGCCTAATGTCGTGCTCCTTGACCTTGGGCTCCCCGATGACGACGGCATGAATCTATTGGATGAGATGAAGAAATACCGCCGCGAGATACCTGTCATCATAGTGTCCGCAAGAGAGCGCGAAAATGAGAAGGTAACTGCCCTCGACAAGGGCGCCGACGATTATGTCACCAAGCCCTTCGGCATATTTGAGCTGATGGCGCGTATACGCACGGCTCTCAGGCACAGCACAGGCTCCTCAGCTCCGCTCCCCGGTGAGGAAGGACGTATCTACAGGCACAAGGGTCTGACCCTTGATGTGGACAAGCATATAGTGCGACTTAACGGCGAGGAGATACACCTGACTGTCAGGGAGTTTATGATACTGACCCTGCTCTTCGAGCACAAGGGCAAGGTGCTCACCTACGACTGGATGATGCGTCAGATATGGGGTGATTATGTGCCCGCGGACAATCAGATACTGCGTGTAAATGTCACCAATATACGTCGCAAGCTGAAGGAGTCCGTGGAGTCTCCGGTATACATCAAGACTGAGCTTGGCGTCGGATATCGTATGCCGGATGATGAAGAATGAACTTAAGCTCATGCTCTTGTCAGCATCTTAACGGCGACAAACGGCTTCTTAACAAGTCGCTTTCCAATCTAAACATTGGTTTTATTCAAGCTCTGATATACTGACACCAAGGTCAAGAGCGTCAAAGATCGGACGCAGGTTTACTTGTACCTAAGCTATCCAAGTAAGAAAGGGGAGCTGATTATGTCAGAATCAGGAAAGAATTGGGAATCATCACTTATTGAGGGCGAGCAGCTCAAGTGGCAGGGCAGACCCACAGCTACGGGTGTAATTGATCCGGCTAACAAAGCCATCATATGTACCCAGATTGTTATAGGTATCGCGTGGATAATATGGTCACTGATATATTATCTGCCGCAGAACACAGGAATAATCAGCTTTGTTATTATCGACCTTGTGCCGTTCTTCCTGATATTGATGCCGATACTTAATGCAAGAACCATCAAGAAGACCTCTTATGCTATAAGCGACCAGCGCGTGCTTGTCGACTTGAATGGACAAGAGTACTACATGCCCTATGATGAGAGCACCGAGGTCAAGAAGACAGAGAGCGGTACCATCCTCATAGGGGCAGCCGTGTCGGCTAAGCCGAGCAAGGAGCGCCATCTGCTTCTCTTCAAAGGCGTTATGAACTCACAGAAGGACTGCATAGGTATAGTGCTCTACACACCGGATGACCCGGACGGAGCCTACAAGGCACTGACGAAGAAGTAAGTTCACGCAACACATAGTATTATAAGCGGCTCCTTGCCGTATATAATAACCCTTTATAACACCCTTCAAAAGAAGCGGGGGACTTCAGCATCACGGCAATTATTGCCATCCCTTCCTAAATGATGCTGAAGCTCCCCCGCTTCCGTATACATTACTCAAATATCAGACTACTTGGTGCAATACGCTTAGTTGCCTGCTGCCTTGTAAGCTGCTATCTCCTCTGCGCTCATACCGAGGAGGCCTGAGAGTACATCGTCCGTGTCCTGTCCGAGTGACGGTGCCGGATCAAATGCCACTTCCTCCCCCGATATATTAATCGGGAAGCCTGAGAAATGCACGGGACCAAAGCCCGGTACCTCTAACTGTACTGTAGCGTTTCTTGCAGAGGATGCAGGATCCCTGAGTACATCATTAAGATTCTTTATCTTGCCGCCGGTGATGCCGGTCTTGTCGAAGATCTCGTCCCACTCATCGCCTGTCTTGGTCATCATCAGCGCCTCGACATGCTTATTTATCTCGTCATAATACTCCGGCAGCAGTCTGGTGTCGTGATCTGCTATCTTGGGATCATGCAGATACGGATCATCCGTGAGTGTAAGCAGCCTCTGGAAGAGTCCGTCACTGCCTGCGAGGCAGATAACATAGCCATCCTTGCATCTGTAACGTCCTGCCGGGCAGTCGTAGGCATTCTTGAGGCTTGAGCGTGATATCTCGCCTGTCTTGTCTGCGTACGGAAGCAGCTGATTCATAACGAAGAGCGCGCTGTCATACATGGAAGTATCTATGTATTCGCCGACTCCCGTCATCTCTCTACGATGCAGAGCCGCGAGCACTCCGATAGCTGTCCACATACCTGCCAATATATCAATAAACCATATACCTCCGGTAATCTTGGGGCCGTCCGTATCGGATCTGTTGATGTCCATGATACCGCTCTGTGCAGAGATCATAGAGTCGAAGCCCGGTCTGTGCTGGAAGGGACTTCCTGCGCCGTAGCCGCTGATCGAGCCCATGATAATCTTGGGATTTATCTCATGTACCTTGTCCCAGCCGAAGCCCATCTTCTCCATGGTACCGGGGCGGAAGTTCTCCAATATAACATCAGACTTCTCTATGAGCTTGTGCAGTACCTGCTTGCCCTCATCGGTACGATAATTGATCGTTACGCTCTTCTTGCTGCGGTTGTTTGACCAGAAATACATGCTCTCCTTGCCGAGGAACTTGCCGCTGTGGCGTGTATCGTCACCCCAGCCGGTCTTCTCTAACTTAATTACCTCAGCTCCAAGGTCTGCAAGCGTCTGTGCACAGATCGGGCATGAAACATGTCTGCCGAGATCAAGCACACGTATGCCAGACAAAGGTCCCTTATTTGCACTCATTTTTATAAATCCTCCTTATGCTTTCGCAGCTATTATTCTTCTCAAATCTGTTCGTTAGTTTACTCCCGCAGCATGGCTTTGTCAAACCGCTAAATCGCGGCTATGCGGACTGCGTGCCTGCACGCGTAGCCGCATGGACGCAGTGCCCAACAGTAGCCCTCCCATTTCCCTTTTGTAATGCTATGTGGAGCCTGTGTGCACACAGGCTCCATGTATTATATCTAACGTATACGGCATCAGCAGGGCATCATGTCTTGGATGCTGCCTTATCGTCCCAGACCTTGGTCTCTATGCCGACGACCTCGGATGTAAATGCGGTGCCGTCATTTTTCTCGAAATGCTCCGTAGACCTTAATACGTACTTAAAGCCTATATAGAGCAACGGAATGTTGCAATACGCAATGAGTATATTGGCAAAATCAGAGAGATCCCAGAGAGAGCCAAGATCCATGCCTGCTATATTTGTCATGCAGCCAAAGGCGATGACTACAAGGCAGAGCGTGCGGATAAGATTGATGAAGCCCTTGCTCTCCGATATACGATTGGCGCAGATCTCCGTGAAGGACATGAAGCCCAAGAGCGTGGAAAATGCGAACAAGCCGAAGCATACCGATACCAAGAGCGATATGGCGGCATTGAAGGTCGTGCCCGGCGTAAGTTCAGTTACCGAGGCGACGAACTTGGGCAGCTTGCCAAGCTCAAACCACGCATCAGCCGCATCCGTGAGCCACGCTCTGCCCATGATAACTACAAACGCTGTCAGCGTACATATAACTATCGTATCAAGGAATACGCCCACAGCCTGTACGCAGCCCTGATCGCAGGGATGCTTGGCGTCTGATGCTGCAGCCGGCATGGTGATGGTGCCCTGTCCTGCCTCGTTGCTCATGAGACCTCGCTTAACGCCCTGCACCAGGGCTATGCCAAACGCTCCGCCAAATACAGCCTCCGGCTTGAATGCCTCCGTAAATACTGCATAGAAGAACCACGGGATACGGGTGAAGTTGATGATGATGAGTACCAATACCGTGAGTATATATACCACAGCCATGATAGGCACGATGATGTCCGTGACCCTCGTCACTGCCTTGATGCCGCCGAATGCAATGATTGCAACTCCTATAATGAGTACGGCGAAGCTTATCCAGTAGAGCATCGAGTTGGTATCTATGCTGTGTCCTGAGAGAGTCTCCCCTATAAGTCCCACAGCCGATATAGAATTAAAGCCCTGAGCCGGGAAGCACAGAAAAGCATATACGATATAGAGTAACGACAGAAATACCCCGACGCCCACAGAGCCGCCCAAGAGTCGCCTGCCGTAGAATGACAGACCGCCTATATATTCGTCGTCCTTCTTCTCCTTAAATACCTGAGCTAAGGTTGACTCGGTGTATGCCGTAGCCATGCCGAAAAATGCGGATACCCACATCCACAGCAATGCACCCGGTCCGCCTACTGAGATAGCACCTGTAACGCCGAGTATATTACCGGGGCCTACTCTCATAGCAGTAGACAGGAAGAAGGCCGCAAGCGGCGATATGCCCACACCGGAGCTCTTACTCTTCTTCAGCACCTCTATACCGTAGGCAAATTTACGCACCTGTATGAAGCGAAGCCTGAATGTAAAATATATGCCTGAGCCCACTAACAGGATAATGGCTAATGAGAAATTACCCAGCACCGGTATGCTAGCATACCAATCAAGATTGGTCGGAAAATCCCAGAATAAATCGGATACTACCTGTATCTTCCCGCAGATAGCATTGATAGCGTCAAATATCGCCTGCATGTATTATCCCCCTTACACCCATAGGTTATAGTGCCGCGTGTCCTGCCATATCACGATGTGGATTTGCTGTGTGCCACATCCTCTTTTGATGACTTATGAAGTGACACTTTCTGTTTCGACTTTGGTATAGACGCAACAACCTGTGAATCGAAACAATATTCAAAGCACTCATAGCACAATCTCACTTTTTTAGAATGACGAAATGTTGCTTTGAGCTTCATGTTACCACATTCAATTTGCTAATACAAACTACTTATCTGCTACCACGTGCAATCAACCTCGACAAAAAATGGCATTTTTGCTTCATGACCTTGACATTGAACTTATATAAAGTTATATAAGAATCTGAAAGTTATATAAAGTTATATAAGAGGTAACGATGGACAATC
>CAVHZK010000093.1:0-1092 GCA_963640215.1 bacterium
CACCTATACTGTCCAAGATAGATGTCAAGATACAGGTAACAGCAGCGAAATTGGAGGGTCAGGGACTTAAGCCCGGACTTGCCTCATTCAAGAACAGCGCGCTTGCCGAGGGCAAGACGGTTAATTTCCATGCAGGAGATAAGCTTGACCTAAGCGCTGAGTGCAAGGATGCCAATTATACCGTTATAGGCTATGAGGTATCAGTAGACGGCGGCATCAATTTCAATCAGATAACGGACAGCAGCAGCATAGTATTGAGCTCAGGATATACGGGCGGATATATTATCAGACCCTTGGTTACTGCCAGCAAGAATTATCTGGAGATAAAGTATGACGACTCAGCCAATGGCAAGGTGCATGTGACAAACTTAGTGCCGCAGTCCGCGCTTGAGAAGTATCCTGAGCTAAAGGGACGCTGGTTCATAGATGTCAATCCCAAGGCAACTGATATATATGAGCGTATCAAGCCTGTGGTGGGCAAGGCCTACTCCATAGATATACTCGTAGATAAGGAGAGCGAGGGCGGCAAGACAGTCAGACCTACTGTCACGGATGCCAATACAGGCAAGACCTACAATACCAATAAATATTATTTTGCAGCACGCAATACCAATGAGCACAACCAGTTTACGATAGGTGCTCAGTTAAGTGACCCCAAGAGCTTACATGACTATACGCTCACAGGCTCCGTTGTCACCAAGTCTGAGTCCGTGAGACATGACGGACTGACTCCGGCTGCCGTACCTGCTGTAGGCTACAATACCGAGATAGGCGCAGGACAGACCACAGTCAAGGATGCGAGCGGCAAGGAGACCACCATGGTCGCAAGCAGCGGAGCTGCGGTCAAGGAGGACGGTACATTTACATTAAACGGCAAGGCTGGCGCAAGCAATGACCTTATTACCGTGCTGTGTACCAACGGATATAACGACTCTCAGGTAGTAGAGGTTAAGTTAGGCATCAATCAGGATAAGTCTGGCAAGTATGTGGACAATGCAGACCAGCTCGTCATAAGCTATCCGTACAGTGCGCCCAAGATAAGCTCTGTTACCTACAACTACGACAAGAGCACCAGCAAGGAGAAGGTCAACC
>CAVHZK010000093.1:1102-6213 GCA_963640215.1 bacterium
ACCTTACCGAGAACGGCATAAAGTGCTTCGATGACAACCTCACGCTTACTGCGACTGTGGACAACAAGGGACGCAATATAGAGGAGGTCGCATTTGTAGTAAGAAATGTCAATAACGACGACAAGGTATACCACGCCAAGGCCAAGACCGCGGGCAGCAACAACGTGTTCGAGGTACAGATAGAGGGTATGCTCAACAGGCTCCATAACGGCGACAGGATATTTGCATATATCGTCGATAAGGAGAAGAAGAACATATCCGGCATAGAATCGGGACAGATAACCTATCCTACAGTCAATACCGGTCTGTATCTCTTGGTTGAAAATGAGAAGGTAGCGCCCAAGGACTTCAATGTTGACTCGGTATTCAATCAGGGAGCTAAGACGGATATACCTATCATCGGTGCGCCCGCTACCAATGTAAAGAGCGGACAGCTTAACTTTGTCAAGACGGATTATCCGAGCGGCAAGGGTTATTCGTACAGCGTTAACTTAAGTCTCGTGCTTAAGGATAAGCCTGAATATACGATGACCGACCTGAGGAAGAAGAGACTGGAGCAGATAAGCGGTATGCTCCAGAGGGAGAGGCAGACAAGAGAGAAACAGCTCGATGCCGCAGCCAAGAAGGAGGAACCCAAGCTCAATAACAATCTGCTCGGCGGAGAGGACAACATCACCAACAGCATGCTGGAGGAGGATGTATTAAGCAATCAGTCCAAGTCCGAGGAATTTGTCGAGCACGCTGATGGCTCTGAGGCCTTGGCAGAGCTCAACGATGGATATCCGCATATTACGGCCGAGATACTCTTCCTTATGAACTTCGAGTTCGTGCTCAATGAGGCGAGCGGCGAATACATGCTTGCACAGTGGGCGGCAACAGTCGGAGGCAAGGTCGGATTTATACATAACAGATACACTCTGCTCTGGGGTACTATACCTGCCTTCGTGAGCTTCTCAGGCTCCGTACAGATAAGCTTCTTCTTCGGAGCTGTGACGGATGACTTCAAGAACGGCATGAGTCAGGGAGTATTTGACAAGACTCAGGGCAATCTGAAGAAAGTCGCGGAAGGCAGCAAATACCTATACGGCACGGATGTTGTGTGTATGTTCCGAGTCCAGCTCGGAGTCGGTATATGTGATGTCTTGAGTGCTCGAGGCGGTATAACTGTTGACTTCCAGGCACAGTTAGGTCAATACGGAGGTGCTGCAGACAGTATCTGGGGACTCTATCTCGGAGCCACCGGTACTATAGGTTTTGATCTCGTCATTACGACTATGGACTTCACCTTTGCCGGCATAGGCGGAGGCTGGGGCAACTTTAAGGACAAGTCTCACGCTGAGTGGTTCGGTCATGAGACGAAGTTAGGCGATGCAGCCAAGAAGACAAGCAATGCCTCGTCTAATGCAGCGTCTCTTACATCAGATGATGCTGCAGATGCAGACAGCGATGAGGAATATACGCTCAGAGCTTACGGAGTAGGAAGCGATATAGACAGCTTTGGTACTGACGATGAGGAGAGCTCTGGAAGAGGACTACTCAGGATGGCGCCCGAGGTCAAGGAGAAGCAGACTCTGTTAGAGAATGCCGCGGAGCGCACGAGATCCAAGCTTATATCCCTCGATAGGAAGGCTGGAATAGACAGTGACGTAGTAGACGGCAAGAGGTATATGGTGCTCTTCCTAGGTAAGGGAGAGGATACCACGACGCATGAGGCTACGACTCAGCTCTATTATTCTGTAACTACGGACGGTGGTTCAACCTGGAGCAAGGCAGAACCGGTGGATGATGAGGACTGCCACTATGATACAAGCCCGGATGTCATAGACATGGGCAACAACAGGTATTTCGTGGCATGGCTTGATGCCAGAGAGCCTATTGATACGAGTGAGGAGGCAGAGGACTTCAAGAAGGCATATAATTCCTTCGATATATCTGGGGCTATATTTGACTTTGGAGGCGGTGATGATCCGGTTATCCAGAAATTCACCTTTGAGTCGGACAAGACGCGTAACGGAGTAGAGGTAAGCGAGGACAAGCTCTTCTTCAATATCGCGCCGAAGCTGACCAAGGTCGGAAGTCAGATTTACTGCTCTTACCTAAAGAGAGATATACATGCTGCCAAGACCAAGCAGGATCTCACAGATATGCAGTCTCTCTACAGTACGGTAGCCTATGTCTGCTATGACAACAACGCTGAGACCGGTAAGGAGATCTCAGAGGAGAAATTCTTCAACCAGCACTGGGATGGAACCACGACAGACCCGCTCATCATAGGCTATGATGTGGAAGGATTTACAGCCAAGAGTACTGACGGATTTACGGACAGCAACTATCTGACGGTGGTCTATACCATAGATGGCGACGGCTCGTTGTCTACATCTGACGACAGGAATATGTATCTGTCAGTCTACAATATGACTGAGCAGCTTGCTTATTATCCGATAAAGGTAACGAGTGACACGAGGACGCAGACGCTGACGCAGATAAACAGACTCAACAACACGCTTTATCTGACTTGGGTAGAGAAGGGCGAGGAGATAGGAGATTCGAGATTCTCCATTATGAATATCACCGATACCGTGCAGACTCTGCTCAGACAAAAGGGTATAAGTGAGAGGTTCTATCCTGCGGACAAGACGGGAGTTACGAACGCAAGCAGCACGGACAGCTCCAACAGCACAAGCAGCTCCACGAGGACGGCGGCTCAGCTAAGCGACGACGGTAGCACAGAGCGCAGAAAGGCTGTGGCAGCCAAGGCCAAGTCGGTAGCTACTCCAACAGAGCTGACAGACGAGGAAGCATTAGACGACGAGGAGACTCAAGGCATCGAGGAGGTCGCAGACAGCACAGTCAGCAACGACAATACAGTACTGTACAGTGCGCTTAAGTCTGCCTCTAACGCATTTAATGTTAATTCCTTGAGTCTCGGAGATCCCTTAAATACCTCGGGCTGGAAGGATATCGGAGACAACTGGCGCATGAGCGGCAACGACTGGTACAAGATAGGCTCCGATGATACTAAGCTTAAATCTGCTCTGATTGATTTCTATAAGTCTGAGAGCGGACACAGTGAGTATGACGAGAGTCAGTATGCTGATGATTATTCCAACTATGTCATAGGCAGACTTAACGAGTTCAGACCGCAGAAGTTTACGGCATATCTGTCGGATATGCAGAGCAAGACCTATGCCAATATAAATGAGTATCAGCTCATGGGAGACGGAGATAAGTATATCTACATATTCTTTAACGACTACTGTGAGGACTTGGCTCATGATGGCAAGGAGCTCTATGCGATGAGATTTACCGAGACCGGAGTGAACGAGGGTAAGGACGGCAAGAAGAACAGTAAGAGTACGACTCCCGAGGAGGCAACTCCGACAGAGTATACCGCTCCCGAGGATGTCGATCACACGATGGCAGGCTTCTCTGAGCCTGTCAGGCTCACGGACTACAACCTGACTATGGATGAGTTCAACGTAGAGTCCGGAGCAAGCAAGGGAGCTATCAAGGTGGTCAGCAATATGTATGACCAGTCGAACGGCAAGAACGACCTTGTATTCCTGAACTTCCAGGCCGCAGGCTCAGTCAAGCCGGTAGAGTCGAGCATAGACATAGATGATCATATGGTGCTCGGCGAAAAGAGCGAGATAGACTTCACGCTGAAGAATGAGGGACTCTATGATGCAGAGGGCTGCGTGTTAGAGGCAGAGCTCTTAGATGAAAATGACAGCGTCATAGAGACTATAGCTGTGCCGAGCGAGGTAAGCGAGTATCTTGACTCTCTCGTACTTGCGCCAGGAGAGACTGCTGATGTGGCTCTGCCTTGGACACCTACCAAGGATTTAAAGGGCACCAAGATAAGGATCACGTCTACGGAGAAGGCAGCAAGCTGGTTTGATTTCTCGACCAAGAGCTATTCGGCTGAGGCATCAGTACCGTATACTCCGGTAGTCGAGATAGAGGACTATGAGTTAGACTTTGACGGCAGACGCATGACTGTGACTGCGAATGTAGCCAACCACGGCAGCGCAGATATCTCGAATCTGACTATGGTGCTCAATAACTTGGGCTTGAGATATGAGGACAACAAGGAAGTCGGAAAGTCCTATATCAGCGGAGGTCTTAAGTCAGGCGAGGAGAAGGAAGTAAGCTTCACCTTCTTAGCTGATGTGGATGACTTCAATGAATTGGAGCGTATCAGATTCGAGCTCACGGCAGTCGGAGACGACAAGGAACTTGAAAGCAACTACCTAAGCTACGCACCGAGCACACCGGTTATATGCGAGTTAGAGGATGGACGTGATGCTATAAATATCACCTCCGGAAGTACGAGGAAGCTTAACTATAAAGCGGCTCCTTATAACGAGCTTGCAGGCACTCCGATGTTCAGCTCATCAGATCCTACTATAGCCTATGTCGATGCAGACGGAGAATTGCACGCGGTACAGAGCGGCTCTGTAGTTATAAAGCTGTATTATCCGTCACTCGATATATATGATACTATACGTGTAAATGTCGATCCCGCCGATAACTCTACGAGAAACTCAGACAGGTACAGAAGAGACGGCAACGGCACGGGCACCATCAGTGCAGGTGCAGGTGTGGTAGGACGCGGTGTAACAGGAGACTGGACCTATCATCCTGAGACAGGTAAGTGGAGCTTCGTCTCTGGCAACAGGCAGTATAGGAATGAGTGGGCTTATATCTACAATCCTTATGCCGCAGGCACGGAGTACGAATACGAATGGTTCCGCTTCGATAGTGACGGATATATGATGACAGGCTGGTTCGACGATGCAGACGGCAATCGTTACTTCCTCTGGCCGCTAAGTGATACCCGCATGGGTCACATGGTGACAGGCTGGCAGCAGATAGGTCTCAAGTGGTACTTCCTCAAGACTATATCTGACGGCACGAGGGGCGCGCTCCTACGCAATACGACTACGCCTGACGGCTACAATGTAGACGCAGACGGCGTATGGGAACCGTGACAGGAAACCCACATGCCTGCGTGCTTGCAGGCACCACATACTCTAAAAGTCACGGATTGCTACGTGCTTACGCACTCTCGCAATCCTCAAATGTATTCATACCCGCTCAGTTTTCTT
>CAVHZK010000094.1:0-4693 GCA_963640215.1 bacterium
ATCTATACCTTAGTCCTTATTACTTAATGAGATTAACCAGCAATCCGCCGTGACTTGCGATAATCGGTGCAAATACGAGCGAGATAACCGTCATGAGCTTGATGAGGATATTGATGGACGGTCCAGAGGTATCCTTGAACGGGTCACCTACAGTATCGCCTACGACAGCTGCCTTGTGAGCCTCAGAGCCCTTGCCGCCGAAGTTGCCGCCCTCGATATACTTCTTGGCATTATCCCAAGCGCCGCCTGCATTGGACAGGAAGATAGCCATCAGCACACCTGTAACAAGCGCACCTGCAAGGAGTCCGCCGAGTGCCTGAGTACCTAAGAGCGCGCCCATGAGGAGCGGAGCAATAACTGCCATAACACCGGGCTTGATCATCTCTCTGAGTGCTGCCTTGGTAGAGATATCTACGCACTTGGTGTAGTCCGGCTTAGCCTTCTCTTCCATAATGCCGGGAATCTCTCTGAACTGGCGTCTTACCTCTTCGATCATGCTGTGAGCTGCCTTAGATACCGAAGACATGGTCCATGCCGAGAATACAAATGGAAGCATACCGCCGACGAAGAGTCCGATGATAACAAGCGGATCCATGATATTCATATCGGTGATATTTGCAACCTCTGCATAGGATACAAAGAGTGCAAGTGCGGTAAGTGCCGCAGAACCGATAGCAAAGCCCTTACCCATAGCTGCCGTGGTATTTCCTACTGCATCAAGTGAGTCTGTAATCTCTCTTACGCTCTCATCGAGGTGACTCATCTCTGCGATACCGCCGGCATTGTCCGCAATCGGACCATACGCATCAACTGCAACCGTGATACCGGTTGTTGAGAGCATACCTACAGCTGCAAGTGCGATGCCGTATACGCCTGCACAGATGTAAGCGATAAATATACCTAATGCAACGAAGAGAATCGGGAGTGCCGTAGAGAGCATACCTACAGACACACCGGTGATGACTGTTGTAGCAGATCCTGTAAGTGATGACTCTGCAATCTCCTTAACTGACTTATAGTCACCGGAGGTATAAACCTCGGTAATCTTACCGATAGCAAGACCTACGATAAGTCCTGAGATAATAGCTATACCGTAGCTATAGCTACCGAGCATAAGCTTGGACAATACTACGGAAGCGATAAATACAACGACAGCTGCGAAGTATGAGCCCGTGTTAAGTGCCTTAGCCGGGTTAGTACCCTCGCCGCCCTTAACAAACATGCTGCCGATGATAGAAGCGATGTTGCCGATACCGGCAAGTACAAACGGGAAGAATACAGCCGAGGTTGTATCTACATTTGCAGCAACTGCACCAAGCGTAACTGCCGAAACGATAGCTCCGACATAGGACTCGAACAGATCGGCTCCCATGCCCGCAACGTCACCTACGTTGTCGCCTACGTTATCAGCAATAACGGCGGGGTTGCGCGGATCATCCTCCGGAATGCCTGCCTCGACCTTACCTACAAGGTCAGCTCCGACATCGGCTGCCTTGGTATAGATACCGCCTCCGACACGGGCGAACAGCGCAATAGACGAAGCGCCGAGCGAATATCCCATCATTACGTCCGTACTGCCTGTAACAAGGTAGACTATGGACGTACCGAGCAATCCGAGACCTGCAACGCACATACCCATAACGGATCCGCCTCGGAATGCAACCTTGAGTGCGCCTTCCATGCCGCGCTCCTTGGCTGCGTTAGCTGTCCTGACGTTAGCCTTGGTCGCTACATTCATGCCGACATATCCTGCAGCGATGGAGCAAAGTGCTCCGAATACGAATGCCACAGCCGTGAACGGCGATATGCCTACAGCAATGCAAATGAATAATACTACAATGAAAATGACTAAAACCCTGTACTCGGCAAACAGGAACGCCTTGGCGCCGCTGTGGATTGCCTCTGCGAGCTCCGCCATCCTCTCACTGCCTACAGCCTGCTTAACTACGTATGAAGCCATTGCCCATGCGAAGATAAGAGCAAGCAGAGCAGCAACTACGGAAAAATACTGCATAACCTCTCCTTAACCCTTGTGTTTATAAAATTAGCCGTCGCCTGTGCGGCTACGACTGACACAAACTTATTTTTAGCACATTTTCACACATAATTAAAGTATAATTGATTTTTTTTCACTTATAACTTAGGACCTGCTGCCTCTATCTCGCTGCCGCCCTTGATAGACTCATACTTCTTGAAGTTCTTAATGAAGCGTCCTGCAAGGTCGCGTGCCTTGGTCTCCCACTCATCCTTGTCAGCATAAGTATCGCGCGGATCAAGTATACCTGTGTCCACACCCTGCAGGCTGGTCGGTATCTCAAGATTGAAATGCGGTATATGCTTGGTCTTAGCGCCATCAATGGCCCCGTTTAGTATGGCGTCAATGATGCCTCTCGTATCCTTAATAGAGATACGCTTGCCTGTGCCGTTCCAGCCTGTATTGACCAGATATGCCTTGGCACCTGCCTGCTGCATACGCTTAACCATCTCCTCGGCGTACTTGGTCGGAGGATGCTCCAAGAATGCCTGTCCGAAGCAAGCTGAGAATGTCGGAGTCGGCTCGGTAATGCCTCTCTCAGTTCCTGCAAGCTTCGCTGTAAATCCCGATAGGAAATAATACTCCGTCTGCTTGGGCGTAAGTATGGATACCGGCGGCAGCACACCGAAGGCATCTGCTGTTAGGAATATGACATGCTTCGCTGCCGGTGCACTTGACACCGGGCGCACTATATTTTCAATATGATCTATAGGATATGATACGCGTGTATTTTCCGTTACGCTCTTGTCTGCAAAATCTATCCTGCCCTCGTCGTCTACGGTAACATTTTCCAGCAGAGCATCCCGTCTTATCGCATTGTATATATCCGGCTCTGACTCCTTGTCAAGGTTGATAACCTTGGCATAGCAGCCGCCCTCGAAGTTAAATACTCCGTTGTCGTCCCAGCCGTGCTCGTCGTCGCCTATGAGGAGGCGCTTGGGATCCGTGGAGAGCGTTGTCTTGCCCGTGCCCGAGAGTCCGAAGAATATAGCCGTATTTTCCCCGTTCATATCCGTGTTGGCTGAGCAGTGCATGGAAGCTATGCCCTTCAGCGGAAGGTAATAATTCATCATGGAGAACATGCCCTTCTTCATCTCTCCGCCGTACCAGGTGTTGATGATGACCTGCTCACGACTCGTGATGTTGAACGCTATGGCTGTCTCCGAGTTAAGTCCGAGCTCCTTGTAATTGTCTACCTTGGCCTTGGAGGCATTGTATACGATGAAGTCCGGCTCGAAGCTCTCAAGCTCCTCTGCCGTAGGCTTAATGAACATATTCGTCACAAAATGCGCCTGCCATGCGACCTCAACTATGAAACGCACTGCCATGCGTGTGTCCTTGTTGGCGCCGCAATACGCGTCAACTACATAGAGCCGCTTGTTGGAGAGTTCTCTCTGTGCTATGCCCTTCAGCACCTCCCAGCTTGTCTCTGAAAGCTCGTGATTGTCATTGGGGTAGCTTGGCGAATTCCACCATATCGTGTCTCTGGAATTGTCGTCCATGACTATGTATTTGTCCTTGGGCGAGCGACCGGTATAGATGCCAGTCATAACATTGACTGCCCCAAGCTCACTTAATCTGCCCTGCTCATAGCCCGTGAGGGACTTGTCGCTCTCTGCCTCAAAGAGTTGCTCATACGAGGGATTGTGTATTATCTCCTTAGCCCCCGTTATGCCGTATCTGCTTAAATCAATATTAGCCATGGCTCCTTCCTCCGAATCTTCAACACTCTAAAAGTCACGGATTGCTGCGTGCTGGCGCGCTCTCGCGATCCTCAAGACGAGCTCCACATACTCTAAAAGTCACGGATTGCTACGCGCTTACGCGCTCTCGCAATCCTGCCTGTATTCGCATTCCGGGCTATCGCCCTACATCGCTCATACAGGGCAGCCCGTCCAATGTCTGTGAAGCTTGGCAAGCAAGCTTGCCTATCTTCACAGCCGCAGTCCGGGACTTTTAGAGTAAACGCCCATGCCTGCATATTCGCAGGCACCACATAATATAAAAGTCACGGATTGCTTCGCACTAACGTGCTCTCGCAATCCTGCCTGTATTCGCATTTCGGGCTATCGCCCTACATCGCTCATACAGGGCAGGTTGCCAAATACAAAAGCATTCTCGCGTGCAAGCACGCAGCCTGCTTTTGTATCCGGCAACACTTTTAGAGTTACATTGTAACATCCCTTTAGAAAGTGTTCAATGTAATCCTCCATGCCTGCGCGCTTGCATGTCGCCATCGCACATAACCAAAACAGGCGCCTTGCGGCGCCTGTCCTGAATGAAAGGTTTGTTTTTAGGGGATCATCTAATTTTTCTCTCTCTGCTGTCTACGCGTATATAGTATCCAAGATTTGTGACTTTGATATGTCGCAACTCTAAAAAAACTATAAAAATTATAAAAAATTTATAAACGCATCGAGCCATAGCCGAAAGTCGCCGCTTCCTTAGGTCTACGCCGATATTCGCAGCATTTATGCTCTCTCATGTACATTTCCAGAGACTTAACACAATCTGTATAGCGGTTATGCGCTTGTAATGCTATGATACCAAAGGTTCAAAGGGTCAAAAATTGGACGAAAGCTTGCTTTCTGGACAATTTTTTCACTTGATTTTTTTTCTTAGACGAATGAGGTGCTGTCATGCGCGGAGTCGATACCA
>CAVHZK010000094.1:4745-13218 GCA_963640215.1 bacterium
TACGAGTACGACGGCGATTTTCAGAATCTCAAGAAGACGATAACTCATGTGCCCTATGATCTCATACCGGGCGAGGTCGCCAACTACCGCGATGACGTGTTCCTCGAGCGCGCCATCATCAGAGAGCGTCTGCGCCTTGCTATGGGACTTCCTCTGCGCACTGCCAAGGAGATGGCTCCCATGGGCGAGGGTCTCGAGGAGGCTATCAAGCCGGAGAAATATTATCAGCCCCCGCTTATAGATGTTATCAAATTTGCCTGCCACTCCTGCCCTGACAATATAGTACAGGTCACGGATCAGTGTCAGGGCTGTCTCGCGCATCCCTGCACCGTGGTGTGCCCCAAGAAGGCCGTATCCATCAAAAACCGTCGCTCCACCATAGATCAGGATGCCTGCATCAAGTGCGGAAAATGTGTCGAGGCCTGCCCTTACGGTGCCATACACAGGATGACACGTCCCTGCGCCAATGCCTGCGGTATGAAAGCCATAGGCTCTGATGAATTCGGCAGGGCTGATATCAATCAGGAGAAATGTGTGTCCTGCGGCATGTGCCTTGCCAACTGTCCATTCGGAGCCATATCCGACAAGGCTCAGATATTCCAGCTCATACAAGCTATCAAGAATGTAAATGTGCCTGTGTATGCCGCTATTGCACCCGCTGTGACAGGACAGTTCGGTCCTGACCTGCCGCCGAACAAGCTGAGATCTGCATTTAAGGCGCTCGGCTTTGAGGACTGTGTGGAGGTTGCTATTGGAGCAGACCTCTGTACCATCATGGAGGCAAATGATTTCATGGAGGAGGTTCCTGACAAGATACCCTTCATGGCGACCTCCTGCTGTCCGGCATGGTCTGTCATGGCCAAGAAGCTCTTCCCGCAGCAGGCTGACTCTGTCTCGATGGCACTCACACCTATGGTGCTCACCGGCAGACTCATCAAGAAGAAGCATCCCGGCTGCAAAGTCGCCTTTATAGGTCCCTGCGCCGCCAAGAAGTTGGAAGCGAGCCGCCGCTCTATACGCAGTGATGTGGATTTCGTACTCACCTTTGAGGAGCTTAAGGGCATGTTTGAGGCTAAAAATGTAGTCTTCAAGGATCTGCCTGAGAGTGAGGCTCTAAGCGGTGCTTCCGGAGACGGCAGAGGCTTTGCAGTAAGCGGCGGCGTTGCCAAGGCTGTAGTTAATTATATTAAGGAAATAGATCCGAAGCGTGAGGTCAAGGTTGCCGCCGCACAGGGTCTCGACGACTGCCGCAAGCTCCTCCTTGCCGCTAAATCCGGCAAGTATGACGGATATCTCCTTGAGGGCATGGCTTGCCCCGGCGGCTGTATAGCCGGAGTCGGCACGATACTGCCCATAAATAAGGCCAAGGCTGCCAATGAATTACAGCAGAAGAACTCAAGCTGCGCTCATGCCAATATGAGCAAGTACAAGGACCTCTTGGAGAGCCTCGAGGAGCGTGTTCTTAAAGCCCCCGCAGACGGCACCTAAGACACCTATTCCACATTGCTACCGACACAAAATCCTGCACGAAACAAGGACTTCATTGCTTCGTGCAGGATTTTTATAAACTCTCATGCTTATCTGTCGCCGGCGTTTCATTCCATAGACATGCTTAGGTATACACTCAGCATGATGCCCAAGGCTACCAGCGACATATATTTCTTCATACCCTTGAAATATCCCGTAGTAATACTCAATATGATAATAGCCATGATTACTGCCATCTTAGTGCCATCCATGCTCATACCCCCAGCAGCTCGCTGTAGCCCTTGAGTGCTCCCTCGGTATCGTGAGACAGCACCTTCTTGGCTAAGAGCTTACCTAACTGCACGCCCTCTTGGTCGAAGCTGTTGACATTCCAGAGGAAGCCTTGAAACATAACCTTATTCTCAAAATGAGCAAGCAATGCACCGAGGCTCTCGGGACAGAGCTGCTCTCCTATGATGATGCTCGAGGGTCTGCCGCCTGCAAAGTATTTATTGCGGTCATCGTCATCCTTGCCGCAGGCAAATGCCATAATCTGAGCTGCAACATTTGCACACAGCTTCTCTTGGCTAGTGCTACCCTGTATCTCTATGTCCTCATCCGACTGATCACGCCTGAATCCTATGAATTGCAAGGGTATAATATCCGTACCCTGATGCAATAGCTGATAGAAGGAATGCTGTCCGTTTGTGCCCGGCTCACCGAATATCACCGGTCCCGTCTTGTAGCTAAGAGGCTTGCCGAAGCGATTTACGCTCTTGCCGTTTGACTCCATGTCAAGCTGCTGGAGATGCGCCGGGAAGCGACTTAAGCCCTGGGAGTAGGGCAGTACAGCCGTGGTGCCATAGCCCAATATGTTTCTCTCATATACGCCAATAAGCGCATCCAGCATGGCGGGGTTGCGTCTGATATCTTCATTAAGCGCTAATTTATCCTCAGCCGATGCTCCCTTAAGGAAGCGCTCGAATACCTCTCCGCCAAATGCAAGTGAGAGCACCACTCCGCCCACTGCAGAGCTTGACGAGTACCTGCCGCCTATATAATCATCCATGAAGAATGCAGCAAGGTAGTCTTGGCTCTTGGCAAGCGGCGAGGTCTCGCTCGTCACTGCTATCATGTGACGAGCCGGATCGAGCCCTGCGCGCTTCAATGCCTCCTTGACAAGTGCCTCATTGGTGAGAGTCTCCAAGGTAGTGCCGGACTTTGATACAAGGATGAACAGCGTGTGCTTGAGATCGCAGGAGTCAAGCACCTCCAGGGCGTCGTCCGGATCTACATTACTGATGAACTTGGCCTCCAGCTTGAGCGCATCGTGTGTCCGTGCCCAGTTCTTGAGTGCTATATACATAGCCCTCGGGCCTAAGTCACTGCCACCTATACCTATCTGCACTGCGGTCGTGAATTTCTCCCCGTCCGCATTGGTGATAAGTCCGCGATGCACCTTGTCGGCAAACTCAGCCGCCTTACGCTGCTCTCCGAGATAAAATGACCTCTTGTCCACTCCGTAAGCCGTGACCGCCTCTCCTATCTGTCCGCGGCAGAGCTGATGCAGGACAAGGCGCTTCTCGCCCGTATTGATAACGGCTCCGTTGAGGAGTTCTCTGTATTTTGCAACGAGCTCAGCCTCGTCTGCAAGCTCAGACAACTCATCTAATATCTCGTCGTCTACAGCCTTGGCTGCATAACT
The DNA here is from genome assembly GCA_963640215.1 of bacterium. Classification (GTDB taxonomy): domain Bacteria; phylum Bacillota; class Clostridia; order Lachnospirales; family Lachnospiraceae; genus Avilachnospira. Next base: position 7,918 of record CAVHZK010000094.1, read on the forward strand.
GTATATGAGCCCCTCGGACATGGGCAGCTTGTAGTTGGATACTCGCTCCGCGCCCTCTGCTCCGGACATCAGCTTCTTGATGTCAGCCCTGTGGTTTGATGCTGCAAGCTTACTGTAAGCCCTCAGCTCGTCAAGATTCTTCCATGAGACCATGGTTTAGACCTCCCGTACTATGATGCCGGGGACAAAATGTATTTTGTCCCAGACTGATACCATATTGCGTCTCGCTGTACGCCGGTTGCATAAGCGCAGAGCAACCTGTCGCCTTTAGAGTATGTGGCGCCTGCATACACGCAGGCATGGTTGTTTACTTAGCGCTCACCTAATGCTCTGCGTGATCTATGTAGCCGTGGACATGCAGCAGCTCGTGTGCCTTCTCGGAGAGCGGCTTCTTCAAGAAGCTGCGATAGAGCGTCTGCACATCCGCATTTTCATGCGAATACCTTATCGGACAATCCTTATCCAGCTCCCATAGCCTGCTGCTCCTGTCGCCCGCCAGCTCCTTGGACTCGTGTATTGGCTGGCCGCCTCCGCCTGCGCATCCTCCCGGACAGGCCATTACTTCCACAAAGTCATAATCAGCCGTGCCCTTATCCACAGCCTCCATGAGTGCCCGCGTATTAGCAAGTCCGCTGACTACAGCAACATTTACCTTGCCTGCTCCCGGTATCTCGAAGCTTGCTTCCTTCCACGGCTTGTCGCCTCTTATCTGTGCAAATGCGTCCGGATCCGGGTTCTTGCGTGTCACCATATAGTAGGCCGTCCTGAGAGCGGCATCCATGACGCCGCCGGTCGTGCCGAATATAACGGCAGCACCTGTGCCTGTGCCAAGCGGAGAATCAAAGGGCATTTCCTCCAGCTCCTGCGGCACTATGAAATCACTGCGGAACAATCTGCACATCTCGCGTGTAGTAAGTACTGCATCCACATCCGGACTGCCGCAGGCAGCATCCATGTACGGACGTTCAATCTCCGCTTTCTTGGCGGAGCAGGGCATAACAGATATGACGAACATTTTCTTGGGATCTATGCCTGCCTGCTCTGCAAAATAGCTCTTGGCTACGGCTCCGAACATCTGCTGCGGGGATTTGGCTGTTGACAGACAATCCGCATAGTTGGGGAACTGTGACTTTATGAAGCTCACCCAGCCCGGGCAGCAGCTCGTAAACATCGGCCAGCGATATTTGCCGCGATGCGTATATCTCTCTATGAACTCACTTGCCTCCTCCATGATGGTGAGGTCTGCCGAGAAATCCGTGTCAAACACATAGTCGAAGCCCATGCCCTTGAGCGCCGCTACCATCCTGCCTGCGGTCGCATACTTCTTGGACAATCCAAAGGCCTCGCCCCATGCGACTCTTACTGCGGGCGCTATCTGCACTACCGTAGTTATCTCCGGATCTGCGAGAGCATTCAGCACCTTGACCGTGTCGTCTCTTGCGCTGAGTGCACCTGTCGGACAATGCGTCACGCACTGGCCGCAGAAGGTGCAGTCTGTATCTTTGAGTCTCCTGTTATAGGACACATCGACTGTCGTCCTCGAACCGGTACCCGCGAGATCCCAGATGTGCATACCCTGCACCTTATCGCATATCTGTATACAGCGCATACATTTTATACATCTTGATGCGTCTCTGACTATTGGCACACTTAAGTCGAGGCGGCTCTTCTCAGGCTTAACCTCATAAGGCTGAAAATGAATATTTAAGTCAGAGCACATATCCTGCAGGCTGCAGTTGCGGCTCCTTATGCAGACCGCACAGTTGGAATTATGCTGCGATAAGAGCAGTCTAAGGTTGGTCTTTCTTGCCTCGCGCACTCCGGGAGAATTGGTGCGTATACTCATGCCCTCGGTAATAACTGTATTGCAGGCAGGCTGATACCTGTCCGTGCCCTCTATCTCCACGAGACATAATCTGCACGCGGCTATCTCGTTGATATCCTTGAGATAGCACAGATGCGGTATAGGTATGTTGTTGCGCTCCGCAACCTCCAATATGGTGGAACCGTCCTTGGCTGTGAGGTTTCTTCCGTTTATCGTAAAGCTTACCATTTCTCGATTCGACCTCCTCTGAAATTACCGTAGCCGAAGTGGTCGCAGCGCAGACAGCGTCCTGACTCCTTATGCGCTTCTTCATCCGTGTATCCGCACTCAATGCAGGTAAAGTCTGTCTTTCTCTCGCTCGCGTCTCTCTCGGAAATATTGATGCGTCCTCTCGCCATGAGATCCTTGAATACGGGCGCAGGCACCTCTACATCCGTCGTAATCTCGTGGCAGAAGCCCAAGTATTCATCTATATTGGCGGCGGCCGCCTTACCTGCCGCTATAGCTCTGATGACAGTCGCGGGTCCTGTTACGCAGTCGCCTCCTGCAAATACGCCCTCAAGCTCCGGCAGCTTGGTATCCGACTCTGCAAGGAAGGCGCCTCCGCGCTGTATCTTGACGCCGCTCTGCTCAAAACTCTTGCTCTCTATGCCCTGACCTACAGCTATGATAATGAGATCTGCGGGTATGCGCTGCTCAGCTACATCCGCCTTGTTGGGCTGTGGTCTGCCTGAACGCACATCTATCTCGCCTATAATCTGCGGCTGAGTCCACAATGCAACGGCTCTGCCGTGCTCATCCGTCTCTATGCGCACTGGCGCCTCTAAGGATAACACCTCTGCTCCCTCTGCTATGGCACCCTCGACCTCCTCCTGCTGTGCAGTCATATCCTCCTGTCTGCGGCGATATATGACGGATACCTTGGAGGCTCCGAGTCTTATGGCGCTGCGCGTAACATCCATGGCCACGTTGCCGCCGCCGATGACTACTATATGCTTGCCGCTAAAGTCTGGCATCTCGTCGTCACCTATGGCACTTAGCAACTCGACAGCCGACATAACGCCTTCGCTGTCCTCGCCCTCTATGCCCATCTTGCGGTCATTTTGTGCGCCTATGGACAGATACAGGCAGTCGTAGTCCTTCTTAAGCTCGTCAAAGCTTATATCCTTGCCTATCTCAACATTGCAACGCACATCTATGCCGAGCGACAGTATGGACTGTATCTCCTCGTCAAGTATGGTGCGCGGCAGTCTGTAATTGGGTATGCCGTAGCGCATCATGCCACCTAAGGATCTGTGCCTCTCAAATATGGTTGCCTTGTGACCCATGAGTGCAAGATAATATGCTGCCGAGAGTCCTCCCGGACCGCCGCCTACGACTGCGATACTGCGTCCCGTAGGCTCAGCACACTTTGGCTGCGGCACATTGCCCGCATGATCGACGGCATAGCGCTTAAGCCCTCTTATATTTAGGGGATCGTCTACCATATTGCGTCGGCAGCGCGCCTCGCAGGGGTGCTCACATATATATGCGCAGGCTGCCGGCAGAGGATTGTCCTTACGTATGAGTCTGACAGCATCCTCACAGCGGCCGTCGTTGATAAGTGCGATATATCCGGGTATGTCCACGCCTGCAGGACACAGTGCGACGCAAGGAACAGGGTTCCTCAGTGAACCGATGCACCTATGATGATATACGTGCTCCTCATAGTCCTCCTTGAAGCCTTCGAGTCCCATCAGCACCAGCTGTGCGGCATCTATACCTATGGCACAGTCTGCCGTGCGCACTATGACTCTCGCCGTAGTCTCGAGCCGGCGCAGTATGCTAGGATCCGGCTCTCCGTCCAACACCTCGTGCAGCATGGTGTTAAGCTGCGCGAGTCCTATGCGGCAGGGTATACACTTTCCGCAGGTCTGAGCCTGACACAGACTTAAGAAATTGAGTGCCATATCGACGGGGCAGAGCCCCGGTGGGCTTGCAGCGATACGGCGCTCCATATTGCGGTACAGCCGCTCTACAGTGGACTGTACCTTGCTCGGCGTCTTGACATCCAAACGACTCACTTGTCCTCACCTCCGAAATGTGAAAGTTTCATAAATGTGGCATTTTTGCGGCAGGTTTGACACTCAAGCCGCAGGTGTTGTATGATAGCTGAGGTATGTAAACAGGTAACAGATTGCCACGCATCTCGTGCTCCTATTACCTTATATTTTAATTAGCTTTTCATAAAACGCAACAAATTTCGCCGTTTCACAAGCGTGCCTATTGTCTATTCTGCTTGTTTTACGCTGGTTTTGGTTTGCTATAATACTTACAAGGATTTTTCGTTAATACGATGAAGATAAAGAAATTACTTTTTTCAGCTGCCGCTCTCACTCTATTGCTTGCTTCTAACTTTAACTCGTATGCGGGTGTGTGGCGGCAGGATGAGACCAAGCCTGCCAACAGTAACGGCGTATCGAATTGGCGCTGGGTGAATAATGACGGCAGCTATCTTGCCGGACTGTGGGCTTGGATAGACGGCAACGGAGACGGCATAGCAGAATGTTATTATTTTAATAATGACGGCTATCTGATGACTGATACCACGGTAAATGACGGCACAGGCAATTACCTTGTAAATGACGGCGGCGCATGGATTGAGAATGGTGCAAAGCGTGTATGCCCCACCAACTGGCTGCCGGAGGGTATGGTGCAGACCACATCTATCATCCGCCCCAGCGTCAAGCAGACCATAGTCCTGCTGAATCCCATGGGCTCCGGCTACAGTGATGACAATGCAACTCACTCAACCTTAAGCGATGCCGAATGCTACGCCAAGCTGCTCCAGATAAAGGCTGAATTCCCGGAGGGTCTGTCATGGAATGATGACAGGCAGTACATCTCCGGCAATCGCTGCGGATACGGCTGCGCCGCATTTATATTTATGGTGCAGGACAGACTCTATGGCGCACCCGCCAAGCCGCGCACTGTCTATGAGCTTAATATGGCAGAAATCAGAGTCGGCGACCACTTAAGGGTACGCAACAACGAGCACTCCGTCATCGTGCTTGCCAATAACGGCAATTCGGTAACCGTGTGCGAGGGTAATTATAATAATGTCGTGCATTGGGGCCGAGTTATAACGGCAGACGAGCTCAGCAACGAATTTGTGTATAGAGAGACGTGTTACTAAAAGCGTTGACGAATGGCAGTGCAGACTGCATGCTTGCATGCAAGGATGCACTGCCATTTGGCAACCTACAAAACATGAATACATAGCCAGTTTTCGCAAGAAAACTGAGCGGGTATGAATGTTTTGTAGGATTGCGAGAGCGCGTATGCGCGTAGCAATCCGTACTTTTAGATTGTGTAAGTGTTGCCAACCGGCTATGCGGACTGCGTGTTTACACGCAAGGACGCGTAGACACTTGGCAACCTACAAAACATGAATACATAGCCAGTTTTCGCAAGAAAACTGAGCGGGTATGAATGTG
>CAVHZK010000095.1:0-12987 GCA_963640215.1 bacterium
ACCATGGCTCAGATCGCATCTACCTGCGACGTTACCTTCCTTCAGTGGGGAGACGATCTCTGCAATTGGTTCGTAACAGAGAAGGGCTTCGACCTTGTTACTATTCCTGCCAACAGCTTCAAGGGACAGGATAAGGAGCTTAAGCTTCCGGGATCACCTGACTGCCTGTTTGCAAATACTTCACTTGATGAGGACACAGTATACATGATCACCAAGACACTCAGCGAGAACAGAGACCAGCTCGTAAACGAGTATGCTTCACTTGCTCCGTGGGATCCGGCAACAGCTTGGGAGGAGACAAAGCGCGGTGGCGTTGCTCTTCATCCGGGTGCTGAGAGATACTATAAGGAAATGGGTTACATGAACTAATTAGCTGTCCATGTAGGTATAGCGAGTAATATTTCGGAAACGCCGGTGTTATAATCGGCGTTTCCTTAAAAAAAAGGCGAACGGCAGTATCTATTTATTGCCGCGAACTCTTATTTTTTTCACTTAAATCTATAGTATCCAAGGAGTTTTTATATGGGATCTGAAAAGACACAGACAACATCTCTGGACGAGAAGGCCAAGGCACTTGCCAATGAGCCGGATGAGGAATCCAAAGTCGCCAAGATGCTGCGTACAATGCCAAAATGGCGTTATTATACCGTTGTAGCATTGTCGATTTTCTGGCTGGTATTCCAGCTCTACATCAAGCTGGTTAAGCCGTTTGATCCGTGGCTGCAGCTTCCGCTGCACATGGTGCTTGCTCTTGTAGCTGTATTTTTATTTAATCCGATGGCAGAGAAATACCACAACAAGCTGTGGTGGATCTATGACATATATCTGATAGGCTCAAGCTTGTTTGTACTGTGGTATTTCATTACAAATGCCGAATCACTTAACTATCGACTCTACAGCGTTGACCCAATGACCAATCTTGACATCGCTGTGGCTGTAATGCTGATTATAGCTATCATGGAGACAGTGCGCAGAGTAGTCAGCATGTCACTGTTTGTGGTCATCTGCTTCTTCATGGCGTACGCGTGGTTCGGACAGTATGTACCGGGTATATTCCACTATGAGGGTATTACCTTCGGAAGATTCTGCGAGACCTTGATGCTCGGAGAGAACGGTATATTCGGTTCTCCGCTCGGAACATCACTTAATACTTTGTTCTACTTCCTTGTGTTCGGATGTTTCTTCGCAAACTGCGGAGGCGGCGGAGTGCTCATTGACTGCGGCATGAAGCTTTCAGACAAGACTGTCGGCGGTCCGGCCAAGGCTGCGGTTATTTCGTCCGGACTTATGGGTATGATATCCGGTTCGGCAGTTGCTAACGTATCAAGTACAGGTGTATTTACCATTCCGCTGATGAAGAGGACCGGTTATTCTCCCGAGGAGGCAGGCTCTGTTGAGTCAGTTGCTTCAACCGGCGGACAGATTATGCCGCCTATCATGGGTGCAGGTGCCTTCATTATGGCAGAGATTATCGGTATTCCGTATATCCAGATTGCTGAGGCTGCTGCATTGCCGGCTATTGCATACTTTGCATCAGCATTTATGCTGGTACATCTTATCGCGCGCAAGAAACATATCGGCAAGGACAGCGGAGTTCATTTTGATGGTGAGCCGGTTGTGCCGCGCCTGTATAGACTGCTGCCTATAGTTGTACTGGTTATAATGATAGTTATGGGCTACTCACTCCCGAGAGCTGCTATCTACTGCACAGTACTCTCAATTGCAGTCAGCATGGTATCCAAGGACACACGCATGAACGGTAAGAAGTTCCTTACTACGCTTATAGACGGCATTCGTCAGTCGGCAAATATTGCTATTCCGACTGCTGCCTGCGGTATCATGATAGGTATAGTAGTAAGATCAGGTATTGCAGTTAAGATATCCAAGCTCATAGGCAAGACTGGTAACTCAAGCCTGTTCCTTGCACTTATAATAGCAGCATTAGGATGCCTGCTTCTTGGCATGGCACTTCCGACTGTCGCAGCTTACCTTATTGCCAATACCTTGTTCATATCTGCAATACAGGGGCTCGGTATATCCGCTCTCGTAGCAAATATGTTCATATTCTACTTTGGTGTTATCGCACAGATTACACCTCCGGTTTGCCTTGCTTCCTTCACTGCCGCAGGCATAGCGGGAGCGAGCGCATGGAAAACAGGATGGAAGGCTTTCTCTTATGCAATAGTTGCATTTATCGTTCCATTCATGTTTGTATACAGACCGGCACTGCTGCTCGAAGGCGAGCTCGCCGACATTATCACCTCAGGAATAATGCTTATGCTTGCCACATGGTGCTTGGCAGGAGGAATTGCTGGATACATGTATAAGTCACTCAACTGGTTTGAGCGTATTATACTCTTCGTTATAGCGATATTCTTCATACTTCCGTCGGGCATGTCCGATATCATCGGTATGGGCTCAGCTGTGGTTATGGTAGTATATTGCTTCATCACCGGCAGAGCAGAGCGTGCTGGCACGACTCCGCCTGCAGCGGCATAACGATAATTAAACATAATTATTGATCTACATATAACCCCGGGACCTTGCATATAAAGCGCAAGGCTCCGGGGTTTTGTTGAACGCCTGACATCTGATTCCTAAGGCACATTATCCTCCTTGTAAGTCCGGTGCAGGTCATTTATAATGTCATTTTGAAGCTAATAATGATATCCGGGTCAGGGAGAACTTGACGCGGATTGATGATAGATTGTCGATGGATTGCTGAGCGCACTGTGCTACAGAAATCCGTGACTTGTAGAGTATGTGGCGCCTGCAAGCACGCAGCAATCCGTACTTTTATTATATGTGGCGCCTGCAAGCATGCAGGCATGGTTGTTTATACAAGATGTCATTCATACACCTGCATGTACATACCCAATATTCTCTGCTTGACGGCTCGTCGCGTATCAACGAGCTTATTAAGCAAGCCAAGGATTATGGCATGGATTCCCTTGCCATAACGGATCATGGCGCCATGTACGGTGTCATTGATTTCTATAAGGAGGCCAGGAAGCAGGGCATAAAGCCCATCATAGGCTGCGAGGTCTATGTGGCGCCGGGCTCGCGCTTCGATAAGGAGAAAAACGTACATGACGACAGCAGATATTATCATCTGATATTGCTCGCTGAGGACAATGAGGGATATCAGAACCTGATGAAGATAGTCTCTCTCGGCTATGTAGACGGCTTCTATTATAAGCCAAGGGTGGATGTGGAGCTCTTGGAAAAGTATCACAAGGGGCTCATCGCGTCCTCCGCCTGTCTCGCAGGAGAGGTGGCAAGGCAGCTTGCCGCCGGGATGTACGAAGAGGCCAAGAAAACTGCACTTAAGTATGAGGGCATATTTGGCAAGGGCAATTATTTTCTTGAGCTGCAGGATCATGGTATAGATACTCAGCGTACTGTAAATGCAGGGCTCATTAGGCTTTCGCGGGAGACCGGCATAGAGCTTATAGCGAGCAATGATGTTCATTATACCTATAAGGAAGATGCAGAGCTGCATGACATACTGCTCTGCATACAGACCGGCAAGAAGGTACAGGATGCAGACCGTATGCGCTATGAGGGCGGTCAGTATTACTTGAAGAGTGAAGAGGAGATGCGCGCTCTCTTTTGCAGTGTGCCTCAGGCTATAGATAATACGCAGAAGATAGCAGACCGCTGCAATGTAGAGATAGAGTTTGGCAACTACAAGCTGCCGCGCTTCGCTGTGCCGGAGGGGTATACGGCGGAGCAATATCTGCGCAAGCTCTGCTATGAGGGCATAGAGGAGAGATATCCGGGAGCATATAATGCGCCTGATGGCGGCACGTCTCAATACGGCATAAATATACACGACAGACTTGAGTATGAGCTCTCTACCATAGAGAGTATGGGCTTTGTGGAGTATTTCCTCATAGTGTCGGATTTTATAGCTTATGCGAGGCGGCACGATATACCGGTGGGTCCCGGACGAGGCTCAGCGGCGGGCTCTGTTGTAGCCTATTCGCTGCGTATTACCAATATAGATCCTGTGAGATTTTCCTTGCTCTTTGAGCGTTTCCTCAATCCGGAGCGCGTGTCCATGCCTGATATCGACGTGGATTTCTGCTACGAGAGGCGGCAGGAGGTCATAGATTACGTAGTAAGCAAGTACGGCAAGGACAATGTGGCGCAGATAGTCACCTTCGGTACGCTGCTGGCAAGGGGAGTTATCCGAGATGTCGGTCGTGTGCTCGATATGAGTTATGCGGCTGTTGACCGCATCGCGAGGATGATACCTAACGAGCTCGGCATGACGTTGACTAAGGCTCTGGAGGCAAGCCGTGAGTTTAAGACAGCCTACGACACGGAGCCGGAGGTAAAATATCTCGTCGATATGTCACTGAGACTTGAGGGACTGCCGAGGCACACGAGTATGCATGCAGCCGGAGTGCTTATAACAAGTGACCGGGTGGATCATTTTGTGCCTCTGTCACGTAATGCCGACGGCACGATAGTTACCCAGTATGTTATGACGACTCTTGAGGAGTTAGGTCTCCTCAAGATGGATTTCCTTGGGCTTAGGACTCTTACAGTCATCAAAAATGCGCTAGTTCAGATAGAGCATAATCACGGCATCAATATAGACATAGATAATATAGACATGGCTGATGCCAATGTATATAGGATGATATCCAAGGGCGAGACTGCCGGCGTATTCCAGCTTGAATCAAGCGGCATGACCTCGTTTATGAAGGAGCTAAGGCCGGAGTCCATAGACGATATCATAGCCGGACTTGCACTCTACCGTCCGGGGCCGATGGACTTTATACCAAGGTACATAGAGGGTAAGGAAAATAAAGCCTCCGTTAGCTACGAGTGTCCGGAGCTTGAGCCTATATTGTCGAGCACCTACGGCTGCATAGTGTATCAGGAGCAGGTCATGCAGATAGTGCAGAGTCTGGCGGGATATACCTTGGGACGCGCGGATCTCGTGCGCCGTGCGATGTCCAAGAAGAAGCACGCTGTCATGCAGAAGGAGAGACAAAACTTCGTCTATGGCAATGCCAAAGAGGGCGTAAAGGGCTGCATAGCCAACGGTATCTCAGAGGAGACTGCCAACAAGATATATGACGAGATGACGGATTTCGCGTCCTATGCCTTCAATAAGTCTCATGCTGCGGCCTATGCTGTGGTTTCGTACCAGACGGCATGGCTTAAATATTATTATCCCGCCGAATATATGGCGGCACTCATGACCTCTGTCATGGACAATATCAGTAAGACCTCTGAGTATACGGTAGTCTGCCGTGCGCTCGGCATAAAGCTTATGCCGCCTGACATAAATGCGGGAGAGTACGGCTTCACAGCCGTGCATACGGAGGCGAAAACCGCAGAGGCGAAAACCGCAGAGGTAAAAACTGCGGAGGCGAAAACAGACCAGTCCGGCACCATACTCTACGGACTTACTGCCATCAAGGGCGTGGGACGCACCGTGGTCGAGGATATAGTCAGAGAACGCAACGAGAGAGGTCCGTTCAAGGATATGGAGGACTTCGTAAAGCGTATGCCGGACACGGTGAACCGCAAGTCCATAGAGGGCTTTATCAAGGCAGGTGCCTTTGACTGCTTCGAGGGCAATCGCAGACAGAAGCTTATGCTGACAGATGAGCTGCTCCAAGAGGCCTCAGCCAAGAAGAAGACTGATTTTGCAGGGCAGCTGACTCTCTTTGATATAGCAGATGACAAGGACAAGTCGAGCTTTAAGCATCGCCTGCCTAAGGTAGATGAATTTGACAAGGAAGAGCTTTTAGCCTATGAGAAGGAGGCTACCGGCGTATACCTAAGCGGTCATCCCATGGACAGCTACATGGAGGTATGCGGCAAGATAGTCACCGCATGGTCCAAGGATTATCTGCCCGATGAGCAGACCGGAGCGTGCCGCTTTAAGGAGGGCGAGGAGCTCATAAGTGCCGGAGCCATAACTGATATCAGCCTCAAGGTGACTCGCACTGGCAAGCAGATGGCATTTATAGCCATAGAGGACATATACGGCACGATAGACGTGGTGGTATTCCCGGAGGCGTTAGAGAGGAGCCGCGAGCTTATTCAGCCTGAGGCCAAGATATTTGTGCGAGGCAAGGCGAGCGTGGGACGGGATGAACACGCCTCGCTTGCGGCGGCGGCAATCGCTGATATCAATGACCTGCGGCGTGAGATCTGGGTGGCATTTGACGACATCGAGAGCTACAAGCAGAGAGCAGATGAGTTAAACGATATCTGCTATGAGCATCAGGGCAGTGCCGAGGTCATCATTTACTTAAAGAAGGAGCGCATGAGGAAGAGTCTCGGAGCTGACTATAAGGTAAGCGCCGAGGACGATACGACAGACAGCCTGAAGGCAGCCTTCGGTGAGGAAAATGTGCGCATGAGGATATCAGGTGTCAGATGGCCGGTGACAGACAAGAGGAAGATGTATGGATAAGGTATTGTGCGGCGCAAATGCGCAGAGCATGAAGTATTATTTTAATGAAGCCGATTTTGGCATATTGCCTAAGAGCGTGAAGGACGAGCTGAAGCTTATCTGCGTGTCGTACTGTGCCGATGTAGGCGGCGCGCTGACTATGAGCTTTGATAATGATGGCAAGCTGTGCCTTCAGACCATAGCGCCGACAGACGAGATAGGTGCGGAGCTTAGGATTAAGAGACTGCAGCATGAGCAGGCGGAATTATTCGGACAATTAGAGGAGTTTAACCAAGCATACGGAGTATGATAAAGATAGGAAATATTGAGCTTAAGAACAAGGTCATAATGGCACCGATGGCAGGAGTCACGGATACGGCCTACAGGATTATACTTAAGGAGATGGGCGCGGCCTTGGTCAGTACCGAGATGGTATCCGCCAAGGGCATTTTCTACAACAACAAAAACAACAAGCTGATACTTCAGACCGCAGAGGACGAGCACCCCATAGCCGTGCAGCTTTTCGGCTCAGACCCCATGATCATGACGGGTATGGCTGAGCGCATAGCCGAGGACTTCGATATCATAGATGTCAACATGGGCTGTCCCGTTCCCAAGATAGTCAATAACGGCGAGGGCTCGGCTCTGATGAAGGATCCTGAGCGGGCGTTCAAGATATTGGAGATGATGTGCCGTGTGCTGCATAAGCCCGTGACGGTCAAGTTCCGTAAGGGCTTTGATGAGTCTCATGTAAATGCGGTCGAGTTCGCAAGGATGGCTGAGCAGGCTGGAGTCAAGGCGATAACCATACACGGGCGCACGAGGACACAGATGTATGCGGGACGCGCTGACTGGGACATAATCAGGCGCGTGAAGGAAGCAGTGAGCATACCCGTATTCGGTAACGGCGATATATTTACACCGGAGGATGCTAAGCGCATGCTCGACGAGACCGGGGCAGACGGAGTGGCGATAGCAAGAGGAGCCAAGGGCAATCCCTGGCTCATTAGACGCACCGTTCACTATCTCGAGACCGGAGAGCTGCTGCCAGAGCCAAGCATAGATGAGATCAAGGCGATGATAGTAAGACATGCCGAGCTCATGGTTAAGTACAAGGAAGAGCGCCTCGCCATACCTGAGATGCGTAAGCACCTCGCATGGTATACGGCAGGACTTAAGGGCTCAGCCAAGCTCAGAGCGGAGCTGAATACGCTCAGTACTCTTGAAGAGCTTAAGACATTTACAGAGAGAATACAAGAAACATAAGCAGATAACATGGGCAAGCAATATATCAAGATAAGAGGTGCGGCAGAGCACAATCTGAAGCATATAGATGTCGATATACCGCGAAATGAGCTGGTCGTGCTGACAGGCTTATCGGGCTCAGGCAAGTCCTCACTTGCGTTTGATACGATATATGCAGAGGGACAGCGCCGGTATATGGAGTCGTTAAGCTCCTACGCGAGGCAGTTCCTCGGGCAGATGGAGAAACCCAATGTGCAGAGCATAGAGGGACTTTCGCCTGCCATAAGCATAGACCAGAAATCAACGAATCATAACCCGCGTTCGACGGTCGGCACAGTGACGGAGATCTACGATTATCTCCGTCTTTTGTACGCAAGAATAGGCATACCGCATTGCCCGCAGTGCGGAAGGGAGATAAAGCGTCAGTCGGCAGACCAGATGGTGGATGCCGTGATGAAGCTGCCGGAGAGGACCAGGATACAGCTCCTTGCGCCGGTAGTAAGAGGACGCAAGGGAGAACATACCAAGCTGCTTGAACAGGCACGCAAGTCCGGGTATGTGCGTGTGCGCATAGACGGCAGCATGTATGAGCTCAACGAGGATATTAAGTTAGATAAGAATATCAAGCACAATATAGAGATAGTGGTCGATCGCCTTATCGTGAAGGAGGGCATAGAACAGAGGCTTACAGATTCTATCGAAAATGTATTAAAGCTTGCAGACGGACTCCTCTTGGTGGATGTTACAGACGGAGAGACACTCTCGTTTTCACAGCACTTTGCCTGTCCGGATTGCGGGATAAGTATAGAGGAGATAGAGCCGAGATCATTTTCCTTCAACAATCCTTACGGTGCCTGTCCGGAGTGCTTTGGCTTGGGCTACCGCATGGAGTTTAGCCTTGATCTGATGATACCGGACACCACGCTTAGTCTGAACGCAGGTGCCATACAGGTAACAGGCTGGGCGTCAAGCGGACAGGAGGGCTCCTATACTCACGCTATGCTGAAGGCTCTGTCGGCGGAATACGGCTTCAGTCTGGATACGCCTTTTGAACAGCTCTCGGACAAGGCCAAGGACATTATCATAAACGGCACACACGGGCGCAAGCTACATGTACAATACAAGAGCAAGTATTCGGGCGGTACGAGCTACGAGGTAGAGTTTGAGGGTCTCTTGGAGAATGTGAAGCGCCGCTATCGCGAGGCATATACTCAGGACGCCAAGTCCATGTATGAGGAGTTCATGCTGCACGATACCTGCCCTAAGTGCAAGGGGCAGAGACTTAAGCCCTCATCGCTTGCAGTTACCGTCGCCGATAAAAATATATATGAGCTCTGTGAGTTCTCGGTGGAGAGACTGCACAAACTGTTTGAGACGCTTAAGCTGGATGCCTTCAGGCAGCAGGTAGGCGCGGAGATTATCAAGGAGATAAGGGCACGACTTAATTTCCTTGTAAATGTTGGACTTAATTACCTCACACTTGCGAGAGCCACGGCTACCCTGTCAGGCGGCGAGGCACAGCGCATCAGGCTGGCGACCCAGATAGGCTCGGGACTGGTAGGAGTAGCATATATCTTGGACGAGCCGTCCATTGGCCTACATCAGAGGGACAACGACAAGCTGCTTGCCACGCTGAAGCAGCTAAGAGATCTCGGTAATTCCGTCATAGTCGTGGAGCATGATGAGGACACCATGCGCGCGGCGGATCTGATAGTGGATATAGGACCGGGAGCCGGAGAGCATGGCGGAGAGGTCGTCGCAGTAGGTACAGCCGAGGAAATTATGCAGTGCGCACGCTCGGAGACGGGCGCATATCTGTCCGGCAGGAAGCGCATAGAGGTACCGAGGCAACGCAGGAGGCCCGATAGATGGATAAAGATAAGAGGAGCCGCCGAAAATAATCTGCAAAATATAGACGTAGACGTACCGCTCGGAGTAATGACGGCAGTCACCGGAGTATCGGGCAGCGGCAAGTCCTCCCTTGTTAATGAGATACTGTACAAGGCAAGTGCAAGACTGCTCAACCATGCAAGAACCATACCGGGAAAATACAAATGCATAGAGGGCTTGGAGCAATTAGACAAGGTTATCTGTATAGACCAGTCGCCCATAGGACGCTCGCCACGCTCCAATCCGGCGACCTATACGGGACTCTTTGACATTATCAGAGATTTATTTGCAGCTACGCCGGACGCTAAGATGAGAGGCTATAGCAAGGGCAGATTCTCGTTTAATGTCAAGGGAGGCCGCTGCGAGAATTGCTCAGGAGACGGCATTATCAAGATAGAGATGCACTTTCTGCCGGATGTATTCGTGCCCTGCGAGGTATGCGGCGGCAGGAGATATAACCGAGAGACCTTGGAGGTAAAGTACAAGGGCAAGAGCATATATGATGTGCTCAATATGACGGTCGAGGAGGCGCTGGAATTCTTCCGCAATGTGCCGCAGGCAGAGCGCAAGATACAGACTCTCTATGACGTGGGACTCTCGTACATACGTCTCGGACAGCCGAGCACGGAGCTCTCAGGAGGAGAGGCGCAGCGCATCAAGCTTGCGACGGAGTTAAGCCGACGGGGTACTGGCATGACGATATATATATTGGACGAGCCGACAACGGGACTGCATTTTGCAGACGTGGACAAGCTCGTAGACATATTGCTCAGACTCAGGGAAAGCGGCAATACGGTAGTAGTTATCGAGCATAACTTAGATGTCATCAAGACTGCCGATTATATCATAGACATGGGCCCCGAGGGCGGCGAGGGCGGCGGAACCGTCATAGCAGCAGGCACGCCTGAGGAGGTGTGCCGCGTGAAGGCAAGCTACACCGGACAGTATCTGAAGAGGTATCTTGAGTAAACATAGCAGACAGGAAGGAGAGAAAACACAACATGCTATTTGAAGACATCAGACTTATAGATGAGAATTATAAGCTGCGTGAGCACATGTATCTGCGCACTGAGGGCGCAGTGATAAGCTATATAGGAGAGACACGTCCCGAGGCGATAGAGGGCGAGGAACGCTATGACGGCAGAGACAGGCTGGTGATACCGGGCTTATACAATCTGCATTGTCATGTACCCATGGTCATACTGCGCGGATACGGAGATGGTCTCGGACTGCACAGATGGCTTAACGAGCGCATATTCCCGTTTGAGGCCAAGCTCACGGCAGAGGACGTATATTGGTGCACCAAGCTTGGGGCAATGGAGCTGTTGTCGAGCGGCTGCGTCTCGGTAAGTGATATGTATTTCTTCATCACGCGCATAGCTGATGCTCTGTATGAGTCAGGCATGAAGGCCAATATATGTCACGGCATTTCTTCCTTTGATGAGAATGTGCATTTAGACAGTCTGCAAGGCTATAAGGACACCATGCAGCTTGCTGCGGATGTCAAGGCGGGCAAGTACGGCGCTACCTTGTCTGATGGTTCGGACAGCCGCATTAGGATAGAGATGGGCTTGCACGCCGAATATACCTCCAACGAGAATCTGGTGCGTCAGATAGCAGAGGCTGCCAAGGACAACAATATGTCTGTGCATGTCCATATCTCAGAGACCGAGAGCGAGCATAATGAGTGCAAGGTGCGTCATGACGGACTCACACCGGTGCAATATTTTCATAAGTGCGGACTCTTTGATAATCATGTAAATGCCGCCCACTGTGTGTATCTCGAGGAGGCGGATATAGACCTAATGCGTGAGGCGGGCGCCGTGGCGGTACATAATCCGTCGAGCAACCTGAAATTAGGCAGCGGAATTGCCGACATCAGACACTACATTGATCGCGGTATGCACTTGACTATAGGCACAGACGGCGCATCGAGCAATAATAACCTGGATATGATGGAGGAAATGCACCTTGGTGCTATGCTCACAAGAGGCATAACCAAGGACGCCAATGCTATAAGCGCAGCAGATATGCTGAAAATGTCAAGCCTCGGAGGAAGCTTGGCGCAGGGCAGGGAAAAATGCGGCAGTATAAAGCAGGGCTGGAGAGCTGACCTCGCCGTCGTAGATCTAAGCGCTCCCAATATGCAGCCGGGTTACAATCCGCTCTCGGATCTTATATTCTCGGCTCAGGCCTCAAATGTGGTGCTCACCATGGTAGACGGTAAAGTGGCATACAGAGACGGTGAGTATACATTTATAGACAAGGAAAAAGTCTATGCCGAGGTTAAGAAGAGCTTTGCACGCATTACGGGTGAGCTGCAGTCCTAAACGACCGCGCTGCCGCATTTGCAGACAGCACATAGTATGAAGGCGGGAGATGACTACATATAGGGATAAGCCGCGTAAAATAAGCATGAATTGAGAAAACCCCTTTGAAAAATCTTAAAAAAATGTTACAATATTTCGAAGGAGGAGGGCAGCAAAAATGTACATGAAAGGAGAATTTGTCGTCAAAGCAAATACAGGCGTGTGCATAGTTGAAGACATACTGTTACGCAGATTAACAGATAATTCCGACGAGAAAGAGTATTACTGTCTGGCACCCATTGCAGACAGCAGATCCAAGGTGTTTGTGCCGGTTGATTCGGACAAATCCAATCTGCGCAAGGCGATGGACAAGGCTGAGGCAGAGGCTTTTATTCATGCCATCCCCGATATAGAGACCAAGTGGATAGAGAGCGACAAGACCAGAGAGCAGGAATACAAGAATGTCATGCGCAGCAATGATCCGGTTGCACTGGTCGGCATCATCAAGAACCTGTACTTCAGGAATAAGGACAGGTTAGAGCACGGTAAAAAGGTGACTGCCATAGACGAGAGATATTTCAAGCTTGCCGAGAATGCGCTCTACTCCGAGATAGCCCATGCCCTCGATAAGGACACCGAGGACATGAAGCAGATAATCATGGATTCAATAGCTTGATTTGGTTAAAGACCAGCATAAAAATTACTTATGCTGGTCTTTGTGTATAAATATACTTAATAGCTGGTATTTATTGGTTGAATTTTATGCAAAAGTGCACAAAAACTGCACCGGAAATTAGTGAAAAATGACAAGAATCAATCCGGTTGACCTTAGTCATAAAGGGTGATATATTGAGCGTGTCAAAAGTAGATTTGCCTGTCTCATTTAAGGCAGGATAAATTGTTTCAATGTTCAATTAGGAGGACAAAACAATGATTGGTACAAAGGTAGTTCTTAGGACTCGTATGTCAGCAGGCGACGCTCACTATGCAGGAGAGCTTGTAGAGGGCGCACACATCGTTACAGCATGGGGCGATGTAGGAACGGAGCTTGCTATCCGTCTTTTCGGCGATGAGTCACTTTTCCTTGGATATTCTGAGGTTCGTTATACAGCTCCTGTA
>CAVHZK010000096.1:0-9805 GCA_963640215.1 bacterium
ACTTATGAGTCCGCAGTTTCATTTTTTTAATAAATATTGTTCGGGTGAGCACCATATGGACAAGACTATGATGATAGTTAACCGGGGACTTGGCACTCATACCTTCAACATAAGGCTCAACGACCTGCCGGAGCTTAGCATCATAGACATAGGCAGGCCAGAATAGAGACACATATAATAAAAGTACGGATTGCTACGTGCTGACGCGCTCTCGCAATCCTCAAGGCGAGCTCTACCTTGTTTCACTCGTGACGCGGCATTTGTCATAGACTCAAGCAAGCTCAGGCTTCTTACTCATTTTGAATATATGGAAGAACCAAGATACAAGCTTGAACAACTGAATTTTGACGGTCCCTTAGATCTGCTGCTCAAGCTTATCGAGAAGGACAAGATAGATATCTACGACATACCGATAGTACGCCTCACCGAGCAGTATTTTCAGTATGTCAATGCCATGAAGGAGAAGGACTTAGACCTGATGTCCGACTTCCTCGTCATGGCGTCTGTGCTGCTCGATATCAAGGCCAAGATGCTCCTGCCCAAGGAGGACAAGGAGGCCGAGGAAGAGGAGGAGGATCCGAGAGCAGAGCTTACGGCAAGGCTCCTTGAGTATAAGCGATACAAATTCATTGCGCACGAGCTCAAGAAATACGAGGAGTACGCAGAGCGTTGGTGCTATCGTCAGGAGGGACTGCCCGAGGAGCTTAAGTCCTACGTACCGCCGGTGGATCTCGATGAGCTACTTGACGGAGTGACGACTGAACGCTTGAGGCAGGTATATCTCCGTGTACTAAGCCGCATGACGGCAGCGGAAAATACGGCTCAGCAGCAGTTTTTTGGAGTCATCAGGAAGCATCGCGTCTCTCTTGCAGGGTGCCTGCGCGGTATGGTTAACTATGCCAAGACACACAAGCATTTCTCCTTCAGACAGATGTTGGAGGGCGGCGCGGACAAGACAGAGGTGGTCGTAAACTTCCTCGCGATATTGGAGCTCATACGCATGGGCAAGGTCAGCGTCAATCAGGATGAGGCGGACGCGGATATAGAGGTCGATGTGAACAGCGACGCAGACTTAGAGGATATGGACCTAAGTACAATAGAGGATAATTAAGCTATGGGAGATATAAGCGGCAAGGAAGGCCAGCTGAGGTTTGAGCTTGGCGACAGGAAGACCGACAATCAGTGCATCATGGAGGCAGTGATGTTTGCCATGGGCGGCGCTGTATCGGTCTCAGAGCTTGCGCGGGCCTGCGACATAGAGCCCAAGGAGGCTGAGGCTGAGGTACGTTCTCTTATGAATATATTAGAGCAGGAGGACGGCGCATTTGCAGTAAGAGAGATAGACGGTAAATACCAGCTGTGCACGAGCCCCAAGTATTTCGATCATTTGGTCAGGGTAGTATCGACGCAGAAGAAACCGGAGCTCTCAGACGTGCTCATGGAGACACTCGCCATCATAGCCAACAAGACACCAGCCACGAGGGTCGATATAGAGAAGATACGCGGAGTCAAGTCGGATTTCGCTGTCAACAAGCTGATAGAATACGGACTCATAGAGGAGGCGGGCAAGCTGAATGTGCCGGGACGTCCGGCGCTGTTCAAGCCCACGGATGAGTTCTACAGGCGCTTTGGCATAGAGAATAAATACGGCATGCCTAAGCCCGATGAGGCAGTCGAGTCCAAGATATCGGACGAGGTGCAGATAGAGATAATGGACATATTGGGAGCGGAGAGCTGACAGGAGCAATATGAGTGAGAAGATAGCAAGATTTGAAAAGGTATCACGCAGGCAATGGACAGAGGACTTCCTCAAGCAATTTGGCGGTGAGGCAGCGCTTAGTAAATACAGGGAGCACTGTCTGTCAGACGCAGAGCGCAAGGGCGTCGATGCAGCAGCTGCGGAAAATGAAGAGTATGTAAGACTGTTACAGACAGCAGACAGCATATACAGCACAATTACGCTGCCTAAGCGCGCCACGAGCGGCTCGGCAGGCTATGATATATGCACACCTATAGGTATCAGCCTCGAGCCCGGAGAGAGCCTCAAGATACCGACAGGCATAAGAGTCACTATGAGGGATGATTACTGCCTGCTCATCATGCCGCGCAGCGGACTTGGCTCAAAGTATCGCTTTCAGCTCAACAATACTGTCGGAGTTATAGACAGCGATTATTATCACAGTGACAATGAGGGGCATATCTTTGTGCCCATGATAAACGACAGCCGCGAGGGCAAGACTATAGAGCTCAAGGCAGGCAGTGCGTTTGCACAGGCGATATTTGTAAGCTTCGGCATTACCGAGGATGACGATGCGGCAGGCTCAAGAAACGGCGGCTTCGGAAGTACAGGCTGAAGATGGGTATTAAGATGGGCATGAAGATGAAAATGAAAATGACTAAGCTATATAGTCTGGCGGCGGCTCTCTGCATACTCATAGCGGTAAGTTGCCTCACAGCCTGCGGCGGCGCGGACAAATATGCCCTCAGAGAGCAGGGTATTAAGCTTTATCAGAGCGGTGATTATGCGGGGGCGATAGATGCCTTCAACGAGGCTCTTTCAGCCTCGGACGGACAGGTCTCGAAGCTGCAGTACGACATACTTAAGTACCGCGGTGAGTGCGAGCTGCGTTTAGCTGATTATACTGCTGCCAAGGAGAGCTATGCTGCACTCTATGAGCTGTGTAAGGACGATGCAGACAGCGCCGAGACGGAGCGCATATATAACGAGCTCTCATCCTTTGACGGGCTTAGCGCGGCGCTAAAGCTGATGGAGCAGGGCTCATATAAGGCGGCATACGACAGATTATCCTCATACGCTGCCGCAGACGGCACTGTGACAGGCGGCGTAGCCTTGTACAACAAGGCTGTATGCGCTGAGCATCTCGGAGATTTTGCCGAGGCCTATGAGCTCTTTAGCCAATATACCGCGCAATATCCGGGCGATGAGGACGCTATAAGGGAAGAGGAGTTCTGCAGAACACGCAAGTAGTAGAAAAAGGAGTAAATGCAATGATATTAGCTGTAGATATGGGCAACACCAATATTAAGATAGGTGTTGTTGATACTATTGACAGAGTTATCGAGGAGAGAGTTACCACGGACAGGAATAAGTCCAGCCTTGAGTATGCTCAGGACATACAGGCTGTGCTTAATTTCCATCATATTCGCGCCTGCGAGATAGATGGAGCCATATTTTCATCGGTTGTGCCCTCGCTTACCGGCATATTTGAGACTGCCATACGCAAGGCGACAACAGTACAGCCCTTCATAGTCAGCTGCAATATGCGCATGGATATAAGCTTAAACAAATTCCAATATCCCAAGAGTATAGGACCGGATCTCCTAGTAGGCATGGAGGCGGCATATTATTATTACAAGGCGCCCTGTATAGTGGTAAATATGGGTACAGCCACCACCGTGACAGTAGTGAACGGCAAGGGCGAATACTGCGGTGGAGCCATTATGCCAGGCATGAAAACGAGCCTAGACGCGCTAGTCAACAATTGCGCGATGCTACCGGAGATAAGCCTTGAGAACCCGGGACGCGTCATCTCACAGAATACAGTGCACTGTATCAGAGGCGGCATCATTTACGGCAATGCTGGACAGGTAGACGGCATAATAGAGCGCATAGAGGAAGAGTTAGGTGAGCGCTGCGCCATAGTCGCCACCGGCGGCATGGCGAGGTTTGTTGTGCGTTATTGCAAGAACGCTGACAGGATAGTCAGGGACGACGCCCTCCTTATGAAGGGCATGCTGAGACTCTACGAGCTCAACAAGGATGCACATTGATAATACGTGGTACCCGCAAAATGAGCGGATATGAATGCTTTTGAAGATTGTAAGAGCATGAAGCGCACAGCAATCTAGTAGATATGGGGGCAAATTTCTTTTGACCTCTATATCATAACACAGACACGAGATAAGTAATCAAGATGAGTAATTTACGAGAAGAGATAGAGAAGAGAAGAACTTTTGCCATTATTTCCCACCCTGATGCAGGTAAGACCACGCTCACAGAGAAATTCCTGCTGTATGGAGGCGCGATAAATCTTGCCGGAACAGTCAAGGGCAGAAAGGCAGCCAAGCATGCCGTGTCCGACTGGATGGAGATAGAGAAGGAGAGAGGTATCTCGGTCACTTCGTCCGCCATGCAGTTTGAATTTGAAGGCAATGTGATAAATATACTTGATACTCCGGGACATCAGGATTTCTCGGAGGATACTTATCGTACGCTCATGGCGGCAGATTCAGCCGTCATGGTGATAGACGGCTCCAAGGGTGTGGAGGCGCAGACCATCAAGCTCTTTAAGGTCTGCGTCATGCGCGGCATCCCGATATTTACCTTTATCAATAAATTCGACCGCGAGGCAAGAGATCCGTTCGAGCTCATGAGCGAGATAGAGGACGTGCTCGGCATACATACCTGCCCCATCAACTGGCCCATAGGCTGCGGCAAGAATTTCAAGGGCGTGTATGAGCGCCTCGAGAAAAATGTCATTACCTTTAAGGCTGAGATGGGCGGAGCCAAGGAGCTTGAGACCCATGAGTATGCGATAGATGATTCGGGGCTAAGAGACGCCATAGGATTCATCAATCATGACAAGCTCACAGAGGATATAGAGCTGTTGGACGGAGCAGCAGACGAGTTAGATCTCGACAAGGTGTTGCACGGCAAGCTAAGTCCCGTGTTCTTCGGCTCTGCGCTTACCAACTTCGGCGTCGAGCCCTTCCTCAGACATTTCCTAAAGATGACTACACCGCCGCTTCCGCGTATGAGCGATCAGGGAGTCATAGATCCGATAGGAGAGGATTTCTCTGCATTTGTATTCAAGATACAGGCAAATATGAATAAGGCGCACCGCGACAGGGTAGCCTTCATGCGTATATGCTCCGGCGAATACGAGGCAGGCATGGAGGTAAACCATGTGCAGGGCGGCAAGAAGATACGCCTCACCATGCCAACGCAGATGATGGCTGACGAGAGGCAGATCATACAGAAGGCCTACGCCGGAGATATCATAGGTGTGTTCGACCCCGGCATATACAGTATAGGTGACACGCTATGCGTATCAAATAAGAAATTCAAGTACGAGGGCATACCTACATTTGCACCGGAGCATTTTGCAAGAGTGCGCCAGACCGACACCATGAAGCGCAAGCAGTTCCTGAAGGGCGTCATGCAGATAGCGCAGGAGGGAGCCATACAGATATTCCAGGAGCTCAACTCCGGCATGGAGGAGATAATCGTCGGAGTGGTAGGCGTGCTCCAGTTCGAGGTGCTGCTCTACAGACTCAAGAATGAGTATAACGTCGAGGTCGCTCTCGAACAGCTCCCATACGAATACGTGCGCTGGATAGACAATCCGGAGTCAGTAGACTTAGACAGATTGCAGGGCACCAGCGATATGAAGAAGGTACGCGACCTAAAGGGCAATCCGCTGCTCCTCTTTGCGCATGAGTGGAGCGTCAAGATGGTATTAGACCGCAACGAAGGCCTCGAGCTCTCAGAGTTTGGCTCTGCGAGGGATTAAGCTCACACGAAATTCTTCTCCTTGCTCACGAAGCGTGTAGTCTGCGACTGCCAGTATAGATTGATTGTGCCGATAGGGCCGTTACGCTGCTTGGCTATGATGACCTCGGCCTCGCCCTTCTTATCTGAGTCGGGGTTGTAATACTCATCTCGGTAGAGGAACATTACGAGGTCGGCATCCTGCTCTATGGCACCTGATTCACGCAGGTCGGAGAGCATGGGACGCTTGTCCGGGCGCTGTTCAACAGCTCGAGACAGCTGTGAGAGGGCTATAACAGGGCACTCAAGCTCTCTGGCGAGAGCCTTAAGCGCGCGCGATATATCAGATACCTCCTGCTGACGGCTGTCATTGCGGCGTGCATTGTTGCCGCTCATGAGCTGGAGATAGTCGATAACTACGAGATCCAGTCCGTGCTCAAGCTTCTGCTTGCGGCACTTGGAGCGGAGAGCCGAGACAGTGATGGCAGGCGTATCATCTATGATGATATTGGAGGAGCCGACGCGGTTGGCTGTATCAAGCAGTCTCTCCCAGTCATTGTCACTTAAGCGACCCGTACGCAATAATTGCGCATCTATGCCTGAGTCCATCGCAAAGAGTCGGTTGACTAGCTGCTCCTTACTCATCTCGAGTGAAAATATCATAGAGGGGCGGTTCTTCTTGAGACCGACGTATTCGAGTATATTGAGCACGAAGGCGGTCTTACCCATAGACGGTCGTGCTGCAACGAGCACGAAATCTGAGGGCTGAAAGCCTGTAGTCATATTGTCCAGGTCCGTGAAGCCGCTTGCAACGCCGGTGATGTGGTCCTTGCTGAGCGAGGACTGCTGTATGCGCTCGTATACGGCTATAGATATATCCTCTATAGATGTGAGCTCGGAGCTGGTACCCGTCTTGAGTATGTCAAACATACGGGTCTCGGTCTCCGACAATATATCCTCCGTAGCTTCATTGTCATCATAGCATAGCTGACTTATCTCGCCACAGGTCTTGATCAGCTTGCGCTGGACAGACTTATCCCGTACTATCTCCGCATAGGAGCGTATATTGACAGAGGTGGGACTTGCGTCGTAGAGAGCGCGCAGGAAATCTACGCTCTGCATCTCTGAGGGCGCGCCGTCCTTGGCCAATTGCTCCTGCACCGTGACTATATCTACTATGCCGTCCTTGTCGAGGGAGTCGTAGCACTCTCGTATAGCCTCAAACATGAGTCCATACTGTCTCGAATAGAAGTCATCCCTCGTGAGCATACTCACGGCGGTCTCGATAGCCTCCTTGTCGATAAGCATAGAGGCTATGACGGATTTCTCCGCCTCTATATTCTGAGGCGCACTGCGGGTAAGTATATTATTGCCTGTATTGGAGTCAGCCATGAGTCTATCAGCCCTCGCTTACTCTGACTATGAGATTGGCATTTATCTCCTTGTGGAGCTTGACATTTACAGGATGATCACCTGCTGTCTTGATAGTCTCGGCAGCTATCTTCTTCTTATCTATGTCGATATTAAAGGTAGCCTTGATAGCGTCAGCGATCTCCTTATTGGTGACCGAGCCAAAGAGCTTGCCGTCCTTGCCTGTCTTGATAGCTATCTCTACGACCTTGCCGTCGAGAGCGGCCTTCATGTCCTTGGCATTGGCGACTCTTGCAGCCTCGAGCTTTTCAGCGTTGGCATTCTGGAGCTTTAAGTCATTGAGGTTGGCTTTATTTGCCTCTACGCCAAGTCCGTGCGGGATAATATAATTTCTCGCGTAGCTGTCATTTACATTAACTATGGTGCCCTTCTTGCCGAGGCTCTTAACATCTGTAACAAGTATTACCTGCATCAGGATATCTCTCCTTTTTCTGTCATTTCATCTATTATATCTTTGATACGCTGGATGGCGGTAGGCATATCCGTGTCCTTAAGCTGCGCACCGGCTATAGCCATGTGACCGCCGCCGCCCAATTTCTCCATCATCACCTGCACATTGACCTCATCTATACTGCGCGCCGATACATAGATAAGTCCGTTGTATTCGGTAAGCACTATGGCGGCTTTGATGCCGTCTATATCGAGGAGTGTGTTTGCGGTCTGCGCACAGGCTACGGTCGGCGTGTCGACTCCGCTCGGATCCAAGGTACTGAGCGCAAAATGCTCCCTATATATCTCAGCTCCGTCGACAGCGCCTGCTCGAGCCTTGAAGTCGCCAAGACTGTCACGGAAGAGCTTGCGTATCCTCTGCACCGATGCGCCCTTACGTTTAAGGAAGGCAGCAGCCTCAAAGGTACGTATGCCGGTCTGCGTTATGAAATTCTGCGTGTCTACGACTATACCGCCGTAGAGTGCGTCTGCCTCAAGAGGCGTGAGCGTGGTCGTGTCGTCTATATATTGCACGATCTCCGATATCATCTCCGAAGCAGATGATGCAAATGGCTCAATATACGAGAGCTGTGCATTCTCGATTGACTCCGTGCCCATGCGGTGGTGGTCGATAACTACGACATTGGAGGCGTGCTGTAAGAGACGCGGCTCCTCGGTGTAGCTCGGTCTGTTTACGTCCACCACGACTACCAAGGTCGTGCGATCCACGAAGCCTATAGCCTTCTCACCGCTGATGAACATGTCATCCGGATAGTCCGGATTGTCCACGAACTGCCTGTACATGGGTTCTAGCGACTTGTTGGTGCCGTTTAATACTATATGAGCATTCTTGCCGTAGGAACGCGCTATCTTCCATATACCTATAGATGAGCCGAGACTGTCGGCGTCTCCGTTATTATGTCCCATGACCAAGAGCTTGTCGTTGGCTGAGAGGAGCTCCTTTAGAGCCTGAGCCTTGACACGCGCCTTGACGCGGGCGTTCTTCTCGGGGGCGAGAGTCTTGCCGCCGTAGTAGGTG
Organism: bacterium; assembly: GCA_963640215.1. Taxonomy (GTDB): domain Bacteria; phylum Bacillota; class Clostridia; order Lachnospirales; family Lachnospiraceae; genus Avilachnospira. The sequence continues at coordinate 8,412 of CAVHZK010000096.1, forward strand.
ACGGCTTCACCGCTCTTTACTACAGCCTGATCGCCTCCGCGCCCGAGAGCTAAGTCGATGGCGGCGCGGGCGTAATTATAATTCTCCTCATAGGATGCGCCGGTGCGACCTACGCCTATACTCAAGGTAAGCGCGGATTCGTTGCCTATATTGATGGTCTTGACCTCCTCCAATATAGAGAACCTGTCATCGCACATGGTGCGGATATCCTTCTCATTCATAAAAAATAAGAATTTATCCTTCTCCAATTTCTTGACTATGCCGTTAAGTGAAGAGATGTAGTTGCTGATACGCCTGTCCACGAGAGCCGTAAGGAGGCTACGGCGTGTCTCCTCGACAGAGGCAAGTGCCTCATCATAGTTATCAAGATATATAAGACCCTCGCAGGGACGCGAATCGCGGTAGTCCTTCTTGTATTGTACCAGCTCAGTCTCGTCGCTTACCGATATAATGATAATGCGCTCGGAGGCGTTGTAGCCTATGTCATTGGTGTCATCGTCGGGAGTATCGTGTGCGGATGATGCGTCAGCATCCGAAATGCCGCCTTTACTATCAGCGTCTGCCATGGCACTGTCAAAGACAGATGTCATTGCTCCGTGTTCTATGTCAGCACCTATTGCATCGTCTCTGTCATAGCTTGCAACAGTCTCTATGCTGTCTGTAGCTATATCAGCCAAGTCCTCAGCTAAAACGTCATAGCCTTCGCTGTCAGTATCGTACTGCGGATCTAAGTCACCTGAGCCGCTCTGAGTTTCGCCAAGCCTGCGGCTGCTGTCCTCGTCTCCAAGTCCCAGCTCAGTCGGACGCATCTCTACAAGATAACGGAAATTGCCGTAGGAGCTGTGTATGAGCGCAGGCTCGTTAAGCTCGCCGAGTATCTCTCGGGTTATGTCCGGGAAGATATCTCTGATGGACACCCTCGCACCGTCGTGAGTAAACAGCTCCTCGAAGCTGTGATTAGCCCATATCAGTCCGCCGTTTGGACTGCATATAGCGGTAGGCACGCTCATGTTGTTGAGTATGCCGGACTCTGTGCTGTCGAAGCCCATAGCGAAGTCTATGAGTCCGGAATATATGGACTTGCGGCTGTATATATACAGCGCAGCCGAGCATATCACGAACAGTGCTGTAAATATACCCATAAATGCAGCAGCGCGCGCATCCAATGCCATCAATATGATATTCATAAATATCAGCAGTATCGACAGCAGCAGAGGCCAACGCAGATAGAGCATTATGGAATATGTGGATTTTCGTCTGCTCTTCATAGTGGGTCAATTATATCACAAGTTCCGCGCGAGTTGTTATAGGCAATCAAGTTATATGTACGATATCCAAACTCATTTAGTCCAGCATCAGAATACAGGCAGGATTGCGAGAGTGCGTAAGCACAC